>NZ_JBNOYB010000046.1:0-16095 GCF_050312375.1 Schaalia sp. | reverse complement strand
CAACTGGGCGGCGGCGCGGGCGGCAGCGCCCGAGCCGCCCCGTGAGGCGGCATGGCGGTCGATCGCCGCGGCGCCGACGATCTGGGGGGCCTCGGGGGGGAAGGCGCCCGCTGCGACGACGTCGGCGACGACGCAGGTGATGTTGTCGGGCCCGCCCGCCCGCAGTGCGAGGCGGATGAGCTCCTCGGCGCATTCTCCCGGATCCTCGACGGTGGCGAGGATCATGCCGATCGTCTCGGGGGAGACGACGCCCGAGAGGCCGTCCGAGCACAGGAGCCACCGGTCCCCGAGCACGGCCTCGCGGATCGTCTCGTCGGGGGTGACATCGGCCTGGGAGTCGCCGAGGATGCGCAGGACGACGTTCCGGTTCGGGTGGTGCTCGGCCTCTTCGGGGGTGATCTGCCCGGATTCGATGAGGTACTGGACGAAGGAGTGATCGGTGGTCACCTGGGTGAGGGCCTCGCCGCGCAGGAGGTAGGCCCGTGAATCGCCGATGTGGACCATTGCGAGCTTGTTGCCCGAGCGCATGAGGGCGATGCACGTCGTGCCCAGGCCCTCGAGGTCCTTGTCCCTGTGCGAGCGATCGGAGAGCTCTTCATGGGCGTCCATGAGGGCGTCGCGCAGGAGCGGCAGCATCGTGTCGGCGGTGTGGGAGTCCGTGTCCAGGGGGACGAGGTGGGCCAGGGCGACGGATGAGGCGATATCGCCTCCGGCCGGGCCGCCCATCCCGTCCGCGAGCACGAGGAGATTGGCCCCGGCGTAGCCGGAGTCCTGATTGTTGCTTCTCACGAGCCCGACATCGGAGCGGGCGGCGTAGTGGAACTCGAGGGGAAGCGCCATCTCACCTCACCAGTTCGAGTGTCGTCTGCCCGATGCGAACGATGTCCCCGACGCGCAGGAGGCGCGGCTCGTTCAGACGCTCGTCATCGACGAAGGTCCCGTTGCGCGAGCCGAGGTCTTCGACCCACCACCCCTGCTCCGAGGGCTGCAGGCGCGCGTGACGGCCCGAGGCGTACTCGTCTTCGAGGACGAGCGTGGAGGCGGGCGAGCGCCCGATGATGATGGGGGCGGCGCCGAGCGGCAGGATCGTGCCGACGAGCGGCCCGCCGGTGAGGAGGATCGACTTCGGCGCGTCGGTGAGTTCGTCGCTCCGCCGCCGCTTGGATTCGCGTTTGCGCTGGTCGGCTTCCTTGCGGCCTTTGCCGCGCGGTGTGACGACCGTGCCGAAGACATCCCTCTTGAGGGTGTTGACGGCGCCGAGGACGAGCAGCCAGAGCAGGACGAGGAAGCCGAGGCGCAGGACTGTGAAAGCGAGATCCGAGGTCATTGATCGCCGTCGCTTTCGGGGTGGGTCCAGAAGTCGATCTTGGTGCGTCCGATGACGATCTGGTTGCCGTCGAGGAGGGTGGCGGCGTCGATCCGATGCCCTTCGACGAAGGTCCCGTTGGTCGAGCCCAAGTCCGTGGCGATGACGCCGGTCGGGGTGATCCTCAGTTCGAGGTGGCGCCGCGAGACCCCGGTGTCGTTGACGACGATGTCGGACTCGGAGCCGCGTCCGATGACGGTGACGGGCTCGGTGAGGAGCCACTTCTCGCCGTCGACATCGATGATGGGATGCTCGGGCGAGGGGGAAGACGCGGTCGCGGGCGCGGCGGCTCCGCGGCGGTTCGCCGCCTCCACCCGCAGGCGCCCGGTCTGCTCCGCGGAGTCCTCTTCGAATTCGACCGTGACCGGCCCGAGCAGGGCGAATCCGCTGGCGGTGGCGTGCTCGGTCGCCTGCTGGGCGAACTCGTCGGAGAGGACGTCGAGGTCGGCTTCGAGGGAATCGAGGTCCGTCCGGGCCGCATGAACGGTGAAATGGTTCGCCGCGATGGTGCGCTCCGAGGAGAGGGCCTGGGCCGAGTCGTCCATGGCGCGACGGATCGCGGTGTTGACGTCGACGGCCTTGATCCCCGACCGGAATACGCGCGAGAAGGCGCCGTTGACGCCGCGCTCGACTGCGTTTTCGAAGCGGTCGAAGATGCTCATACGTGTTCTCCTCGTCCCTTGTGGGAGCCCTGGTGCTGCGAGCGCACAGCACTCGACGTGGGTCAGTCTAACTGTCAAGCCGAGCTTGAGGCCCTTCCGAATGTCCTAATCGTCGTGTTGCCTGCGTGAATGCCAGCCCATCCGCCACCTCGGAGAGGGTGCTGCCAGGGCTCGCCGTCGGCTTCGACGCCGGTCTCGGCGCTCGGCGGAAGCACGGCTTCCGCACCTGAAACGGTCCTGGGGGCGCGCCGCCCGGCGCGCCCCCAGGACCGCCCCGCTCAGGACGAGAGCCCCGCCCTCGCGACCCGGGCGCGGCCGATCGGCCGGATCAGAAGTCCCAGTCCTCGTCCTCGGTGTCGACGATCTCGCCGATGACGTAGGACGAACCCGAGCCCGAGAAGAAGTCGTGGTTCTCGTCCGCGTTCGGGGACAGGGCCGCGAGGATCGCGGGATTCACGTTCGTCTCATCATGCGGGAACAGGGCCTCGTAGCCGAGGTTCATCAGCGCCTTGTTCGCGTTGTAACGGAGGAACTTCTTGACGTCCTCGGTCAGCCCGAGCGGATCGTAGAGGTCCTCGGTGTACTGCTCCTCGTTCTCGTAGAGCTCGTAGAGCAGGTCGTAGGTGTAGTCCTTGAGCTCCTGGCGGCGCTCCGGCGTCGACTCGGCGACGGCCAGCTGGTACTTGTAGCCGATGTAGTAGCCGTGAACGGCCTCGTCGCGGATGATGAGGCGGATGAGGTCGGCCGTATTCGTCAGCTTGGCGTGCGAGGACCAGTACATCGGCGCGTAGAAGCCGGAGTAGAAGAGGAAGGACTCGAGCATCGTCGAGGCGACCTTCCGCTTGGCCGGATCATCGCCCTCGTAATAGGACTTCACGATCTCCGCCTTGCGCTGAAGGGCCTCGTTCTCCTCGCTCCAGCGGAAGGACTCGTTGATCTCCTCGGTCGACAGGAGCGTCGAGAAGATCGAGGAGTACGACTTCGCGTGCACCGACTCCATGAAGGCGATGTTCGTGAGCACCGCCTCCTCATGCGGGGTGCGCGCGTCGGGGATGAGCGACACCGCGCCGATCGTGCCCTGAAGGGTGTCGAGCAGCGTCAGGCCCGTGAACACGCGGTTCGTCATGAGCTGCTCGTGCGGGCGCAGTGTCGTCCACGACTGGATGTCGTTGGAGAGCGGGATCTTCTCGGGCAGCCAGAAGTTGCCGGTGAGGCGATCCCAGACCTCGAGGTCCTTCTCGTCCTCGATCCGATTCCAGTTGATGGCTTCGAAGATCGGCTCTGTGCTCACGCGTCCTCCTTGCGGCTGGTCCCGCTCCTGCGGCCGCCGCCCCGGCGGCCATGCGTCCAGCCTAGCGGCGCTTCGCCCGGGCTTCGAGGGCGCCGGGCGTGAAGCTCGACCCACGCGGCTCCGACGGGCGTGCGCGCCGCCGCGCGCGGTCCCGGAGCCGCGGCCGCGAAGGCGCTCGCCGGGATCAGTCCTTCACGAGGGCGAGCAGGTGATCGAGCACCTTGCCCGACGAGGCGCGCACCCCGTCGTGCTGGTACTCGTTCGTCACCCAGGTGCGGGTCCCGCGCACGAGCCCGGCCGTGTCGAGGGAGAGCTCGCGGGGGACGAACATGTCGTCGTAGTAGACGGCCGCGGCGACCGGGACCGTGTTCTCGGCGAGCCGCTCCGGGTCGTAGACCGCCGGCCAGTCGGTCCGTTCCGCGAGGAGGTCGGTCGTGCCGGCAAGGGGCGCGAGCCCCGGGTCCTCGTCGAAGATGCGGCGCATCATGTGCTCGCCGGTGAGGAAGTAGGGCTCGGAGGCGTCGAGCGGGTCGGCGCCCTTGGCGAATCCGGGCGTCTCCTCGGCGAGGCGGTCGGCCGACCAGGCGGTCGCCGTGCCCGCGAGCGCCGGGGTCGCGCAGGCGTAGATCGCCTCCTGCAAGACCCCGTACATCGGGGTGATCGCGACCTCGGAGGCCACCTGGGAGAGGAAGTCCGAGGACAGGCGGCGCTCCCCGCGCACATGCGTCCAGGGGCCTTCGAGGAGGAAATGGAGCGCATCGGTCGCGGTCTGCATGCCCAGGCCCATGCCGATCATGCGGAAGCGCTCGGTGGAGAGGCGCTCCCCGGTCGGGAGGCGTTCGTCCGTGTCGCGCAGGTGGGCGGCGACTTCGCGGATCGTGCGCTCGTCTCCCGTGTGGCGCTCGAAGTAGGCGCGGTTGCGGGCGGCCGTGCGCGCATAGGTGAGGCGGTAGATGTCATCGACGTGGACGAGGCCGGGCAGACCGCCCGTGATGAGGCAGGCCTCGAGGTGCTCGGGCGCGGTCGACAGGTAGGCGAGGGTGAGGAAGCCGCCGTAGGACTGGCCGAGGGTCGTCCACTTCTCGCAGCCGAGCGCTTCGCGCAGGGCCTCGGCGTCGGCGATGATCTGGTCCTGGCGGAAGAGCATGAGCCGGTCCGCGCGAGCCCGGTCGTCGGGGAGCTCGGCGAGGGCCTGGGCGTCCATGCGGGTCGACTGGCCCGTGCCGCGCTGATCGAGCAGGACGACCCGGTAATCCTGCAGGGCCCGCCCGATCCAGCCGTCGCGGAAGTCCCCCTGGCGCGGGCCTTTCCCGCCGGGGCCTCCCTGGAGGAAGACGAGGCGGGGAAGGTCGTCCCCGCCCGGGCGGACGAGTTCGCGGGCGAAGACCTCGATACGGGGATCGCCCGGCCCCTCGGGGCGGAAGTGATCGAGGGGGACCTCGATCCTGTGCTCGTGAACCGTCACGGAATGCTGGACGTAGGTCGAGGTGCGCATGGTGGAAGCCTAACGCCGCGGCCTTCAGGCGAGTGCGAGGAGCGCGACGTAGGAGGCCGTTCCCGCCCCGATCGAGAGCATCATCCGACGCCCGCCGAGGAGGTGGACGGCCACGGTGATCGCACTCGCGAGGAGGGCCGCCCACCCCTTGCCCGCGATGGCGACTGCATGCGAGTGGAGGGTGAGGGCTGCGAGCACGAAGAGGATGCCCGCCGGCATCCACGCGCCCATGGCGCGCACGAATCGGGACTCGCGCAGCGGCTCGAGGAGGATGAAGGGGATGCCGCGCAATCCCAGGTCGATGAGGAAGACGATCGCGAGGACCGCGAGCAGATAGCCGAGCAACGGGGTCATCGCGCCCCCTCCTTCGCGTCCTCGAGCGGAAGGGCGCCGCGGGCCCTCGCCCAGAAGAAGCGGACGACCAGGAGCGCGACGAAGAGGAGGAGGGAGGTGATGAGCCACTGCTCGGGTGCGGCGAACCAGGCGAGCGCCATCGCGAGGCCCGCGAGGAGCAGGGAGGGGACCTCCGCCCTCGTCCTGGCGGCATCGAGGGCGAGGACGATGAACATGGCGCACAGGGCGAAATCGAGACCCGGGATCGTCCCGGGGATCAAGGAGCCGAGGAGGACGCCGACGAGCCCCGAGGCCACCCATGCCGACTGGAGGAGCAGCTGCATCGCGAGGATCCTCGGCTCCGTCCAGCCGTTCGGGCGTGCGACCGTGAGGGCGTAGGCCTCGTCGACGAGGGCGTAGACCGAGTACAACCTGGCCGCCCGCCCCTTGACGACGGCGAGGGGGAAGGAGAAGGCGTAGAAGAGGTGGCGCGAGTTCACGAGGAGGATCGTCACCGCGACGGTCGCGAGCGGCGTGCCCGCCGAGGCGAGGGCGACCATGAGGAGCTCGGCCGAGCCGGAGTACGCGGTGAGCGACAGGGCGGGCGCCATCCACCAGGGCAGGGGGGACTGGGCGACGAGGAGCCCGAAGGCCAGTCCGAGGGGGATGTATCCGAGGGCCGCCGGAGCCGCGGTCTTCAGGCCCTCGATGATCTCGACCCGTGTCGATCGTGAGGGGATCTCACGGGATTCGGGCCGGGTCGCAGGAGTCACGGGATCATTGTCCGGGTCCGGACCCCATCTCGGCGGGGACGGCCGCTCCTCGGACCGCGGCGACCCGGGGCGCCCCGTCGTCCGGCACCGCCTTCGCCCTCGGCAAGAGCCCGCGCGCCTTCTCGCGGTCGAGGCGCGCGGATCAGCCCCGGTCGGCGATGGGGGTCGACTGGTGATGGACGAGGAGGGGCCCGCGACCCGGGTCGGGGGCCCAGACGCTGAGCTCGGCCGCCTGTCCGCCCTGCCAGCTCAGCGTGTAGGTCACCAGGATCGCGCCGCCCGCGTCCCGCACCTCGAATCGGCCGACCTTCGGGCCGGGCGGCACGGGCCCTTCGAGTCCCGCGACGGTCCTCCCGTCGGGCCACACCCGCACGCAGCCCGGAGCGCGCAGTTCGGCGAGGGTCCCGGCATCACGGCTCATCCACGCCTGGATGAAGCGCTTCTCGAGCTCGCGGATGTCGTCGGCCGGAGAGGGGGCGGCGCCCGGAAGGGGCGGTGCGGTCGGGTGAGCCGTCGGGGAGGGGGCGCCGGGCGCGCCGAAGCGCGGGCCGGGCGCGGGAGTGCGGCCCTCCTTGTAGGCTTCGGCGCAGCCGCGGGCGAGGTCGTCGGCCTTCTCGTTCATCGCGTGCCCGGCATGCCCCTTCACCCATTCGAAGGAGACGTCCCGGCCCTCGATGATGCGGTCGATCTCCTGGATGACTTCGAGGTTCTTGATCCGCTGCTTGTCCGCTTTGGTCCAAGCGCGCTTCTTCCAGGAGTGGCGCCACTTGGTGATGACGTTGATCGCGTACTGGGAGTCGGCGAGGATCCTGAGCCTCTCTGGGGCGAGGCCGGCCGCTTCGGTGGCTTTGAGGAGTTCGAGGATCGCGGTGAGCTCCCCGAGGTTGTTCGTCCCCTCCGGCCAGCCGCCCGCGTCCCAGTGGTCGTCGTCGACGACCCACGCCCATCCGGAAGGCCCGGGGTTGGACAGGGAGGAACCGTCGACTGCAGCCGTGATCGTCATGTCGGACATGGTATCGAGTCGAAGACGGGCCCCAGTGCTCGCTTCGCGGGTCTTTTCGCCCTCGACGGGACCGGGAACAGCCGCGAAACGAGCAGCGGGACCCCTCACTCCCCGATGCCCACCTGCCCGAGCGCGAAGGCGAACTCCTCCGCGCGCGCGGCCCAGCGGCCCTCGCGCCCCGAGGGGCCGGCGTGGCCGGCGACCATCTGAGTGCGCAGGACGATCGGACGCTCGCGGGCGAGGACCGGATCGCTCGCGGCGCCCGAGGCCTCGCGGAGGCGCTGGACCCACTTCGTCGGCTCGACGAATTCGACGCGCGTGTCGTTCACCGAGGTCGTCGCCATCACCGCGGGAAGCGGGACTCCTTCAGGGACGTTCTCATAGGGCGTGTAGGCCTTCATCGCGGCGAAGACCTCGGGGTCCTCGATCGGGTTGCCCCACTCCTCCCACTCGCCGACCGTGAGCGGCAGCGACGGGTCGAGGATCGTCGTGAGCGCATCGACGAAGGGGACGCCCGCGATGACGACCCGGAAAAGGGAGGGCGCCATGTTGAGGACCGCGCCCATGAGGAGCCCGCCGGCGCTGCGGCCCTCCGCGATGAGGCGGTCGGGCGCGACCCAGCCCGAGTCGATGAGCCAGGAGCCCACGTCGATGAAATCCTCGAAAGTATGCCGTTTGACCAGCATCTTCCCGTCCTCGTACCAGGCGCGCCCGAGTTCGCCGCCGCCGCGGACGTGCGCGATCGCGAAAACGAGGCCGCGTTCGAGGAGGGGCAGGCGCAGGGTCTCGAACTCCGGGTCGTAGGAGATCTCATAGGAGCCGTAGCCGATCTGCCAGCCGGCGTTCGTCCCGTCGGGCACGACATCGGCGCGATGGACGAGGGTGACGGGGATCCGTGTGCGGCCGTCGCGGCCCGTCACCCACACGCGCTCTTCGACGAAGCGGGAGGGATCCCACCCGGGGGCGCTCTCCTCCTTGAGCAGGCGGGTCCGACCGCCGGCGGGGTCGACCTGCAGCGTGAGGGGCGGCTGGATCTGCGACTGGAGGGACACGCGGAAGAAGCGGTCGCCGAATCGCGGTCCGGGCGCGGTCTGGATCGTCCGCACCTCGGTCTGCGAGTCGACGAAGCGACCCGGCCCCCACAGCTGCGCGATCTCCTCCGCGCTCAGGGGCCGAGGGCGGGAGCCCCGGTCGGCTTCGACGGGGAGGCGACGGGTCCGGTACTCGACCTGGGTGAGCGCCTTGGAGCGCATCGTGAGGAGCGCGCATCCTGCGAAGGCCTCGACTTCGAGGAGGCGCTCGCCCTCGGCCGCCTCGCGCAGGGGGATCCAGGTCTCGGCAGGGGCGAGGGGCGCGAGCGGTGCGAGACCGGGCAGCGCTTCGCCCGCAGCGCGGTTCTGGAGGGCCGCGCGCGAGAAGTCCGGGCCGACGGCGACGGCGGCGAAGCGCTCGTCGAGGTCGGCGGGCAGGGGCGCTGCCGCGAGGGAGCCTTCTCGGCTCGAGGCCGTATGGACGAGAAGAAGGTGGTCTCCGGCGGACTCGACCGAGACCTGAACATCCGGTGCGGATGCGACGAGGGGGAGGGGGCGGGAGGCGGGGAAGTCGGGCGACCAGGCCCACGCCCGTCCGGAGGTCGTCGAGGCCGATGCGATGATCACGAGGCGGGGGTCGGCCGAGTCGAGGATGCCCATCTCGAAGCGCTCGTCGTCCTCGACGAGGAGGAGGCGGTCCTCGTCCCGGGATGCGCCGAGCCGGTGGTGCCAGATCTCGCAGGAGCGCCACGCCTCGTCGACGCCGACGTAGAGGAAGGACGCGGAGTCGGCCGCCCAGGCGAAGCCGTAGCCCGCGTCGGCGACTTCCTCGTCGATCGTCCGTCCGGTCGCGACCTCGCGGATGATCCACTGATGCCGTTCGTCGCCGGCGAGGTCGCGGGCCCAGGCGACGAGGCGCCCGTCGGGGCTGGGGACCAGGTCGGCGGCGCGGAAGAACTCGTGACCGGCGGCTTCGGCGTTCTCGTCGAGGACGAGCTCTTCGCCGGGGAGGGGCTCGTCGAGGGCGGGGGTCGGCGGGAGGTCCCGGGGGCCCAGCGCTTCGGCGGGCGCGGGGACGCGGTGGTGGGTCGCGTAGGAATCGCCTTCGCGCCAGCGCCGGAAGTACCAGAAGTCGCCCTCGAGGACGGGGACGCTCACGTCGTCGAGGGCGGTGCGGGCCCTGACCTCCGTCTCGATCCGCTTCGCGAGCGGCGAGGTCGGGCGGCACGCCTCGTCGGCCCAGGCGTTCTCCGCATCGAGGTGGGCGACGACTTGGGGGTCGGATTCGTCGCGGAGCCAGTCCCAGCCGTCGTCGAAACGATCGGAGTGGATGTCGCGCACGCGGTATCCGAAGCGGCGCTCGGCGAGGGGAGGAAGGGAGGGCGTTTCGGTCATGGGCCTACTCTAGGCGCGAGACGCGCCCCGCTCCCGTGCAGGGCCCGCCCCGCTCTTTAGCGGGGCGCGGAATCCGGGCCGGGGAATGCTCGCCCGTCCGCTTGAAGTCCGCCTGTGCGCGACACGAGCGAGGAGGAATAGGGTCGGGGCGTGCCCTCCATGACATCGCGAACGCCCCTCGTCTCGACCGTCACCGATACCGCCCTCGTCTTCGAGGGCGGCGGGATGCGCAACGCCTATACCGCGGCGGTCGTGTCCGAGCTCCTCGCCGAGGGACTCTTCTTCGACCACGTGTCGGGGATCTCGGCCGGTTCGTCCCACGTGTGCAACTACGTCTCGCGGGACCCTGCGCGCTCCTACGCGACCTTCGTCGACATCGTCGACGATCCCGAGTTCGGCGGTCTGGCGCATTTACGCAGGGGCGAGGGGCTGTTCAACGCCGAGTACATCTACGAGCGGATCGCCCGCCCCGAAGGCGCGATGCCCTTCGACATCGCCACTTTCGTCGACAATCCGGCGACGACGAGGGTGGGGGCCTTCAATGCGAGCCGCGGTGCGATGCGCTGGTTCACCAAGGAGGACATGTCGACCCTCGAGACGCTCGGGCCGGCGGTGAGGGCCTCGTCGACGCTGCCGATCCTCATGCCGCCGACCGTCATCGACGGGGACGTCTACGTCGATGGCGCGCTCGGACCGAACGGGGGCATCCCGCTCGACGCGCCGATGCGCGACGGCTACTCGAAGTTCCTCGTCATCGCGACCCGGCCGCGCGACTACGTGAAGGGCGCGATGCGCCCGGTGGTCGGCGCGGCTCTGAAGATGAGGTTCCGCGATCTCCCCTCGGTGTACGAGGGGGTCGCACGGCGTCCGGCGCGCTACAACGCGGCGCGCGAGAAGCTCTTCGACCTCGAGGCCAGGGGGCGCGCCTACCTGTTCTTCCCCGAGACGATGCCGATCTCGAACACGCAGATGCGCAAGTCCCGCCTGGAGACGGCCTACCGGTCAGGGCTCGCGCAGATCCGCAGGGAGATGCCCGCGATCAGGGACTTCCTCGGAGTCTGAGGGATTCTCGGTCGGGCCGCCCGCAGCGCAGGGGCGGCGGACTCCGGAGGGGATGCGATCCCCATCAGTCGCCGCCCCCTGCGCTCGGGGTCACTCGGTTGCGAGGGCCTCCACCGGGCTCGTCTTCGCGGCCCTGCGCCCCGGCCACCATGAGGCGGCGAGCGCGGCGAGGACGGAGCCCGCGACGACCGCGCCGAGGATCGGCCAGGGGATCGAGATGATCGTCCGGTCGATCTCCTCGAAGGGCAGCGCGTAGGTGCCCGCGATCCCGAAGCCGACGCCGAGGAGGAGGCCGAGGGTCGATCCGGCGAGTGCGATGATGAGCGCTTCGAGGGCGAGCATCCGCTGGATCCCTCGCTTGGTCGTGCCCAGGGCGCGCAGCAGCCCGTTCTCGCGCGTGCGCTCGGCGACCGACAGGCCGAGGGTGTTCGTCACGCCGACGAGGGCGACGACGACGGAGACGGCGAGCAGGCCGACGACGATGGCGAGGATCGCGTCGATGGTCTTCGTGTAGGTCTGCCTTTCGAGGGCGGGGCCGAAGACCATGTAGGAGGGGTCGAGGGAGAGGAGGCGCGATTGGAGCCCCTGGATGTCCTCGGAGCCGGTCTTGACGACGATGGTGGAGATCGGGGCGTCCGGCGCGATCCTCTTGAGGGAGGCCGCCGAGAGCTGGATCTGGCCGTAGGGGATCTTCTCATTCGCTTCGGCGGTGAAGTCCGCGCAGGAACCGCCCTCGGCGCACACCCGCATCTTCTCGCCGTCCCCGGCCAGATCGGAGGAGACGCGGACGATCGAGTCCGGGATCGCCTCGACGGGGGCGTGGGCGACGGGGGTGAGATCGGGAATCCCCTGCAGCGAGACGAATGAGTCGGGATCCGCCGCTGTTCCGGCTTGAGCTCCGCTGCTCGTCGCATTCGCGGCGCTTTCGATGGTCCCGGTGGCTCCGCGCACGCCGATCGCGGCGTCGACGCCATCGAGGTCCTGGATCCGCGCGAGTTCAGCCTCGGAGAGGGCCCCCGAAGGAGTCGAGACGTTGAGGTCGTAGGGGTAGTGGGCGTAGACCTCGGTCTCCAGGGTCGCCTTCGTCGACGAGGCGCCGACGCTCATCATCGTGATGAGGGTGACGCCGATGGCGATCGCGATGCCGGTGGAGGCGGTGCGCCCCGGGTTGCGCAGGGCGTTGCCGCGGGCGAGCCTCCCGGTCGTGCCGCGTGCGAGGGCTCCCCAGGCGCGCGCGAGCAGGGGGACGATCCCCACTCCCGCGACCATCATGGCGACGAGGATGACCATGCCGGAGGAGAAGGCGATGAGGAAGGAGGATTCGCTGCCCCGGTTCTGGAGGCCGTAGGCCATGCCCGCGGCCCCGAGGGCGGCGACGAGGAGGGAGACGGTGAGGAGGATCCTGTGGGAGCGCGCCGATCCGATGCGTTCGGCCTCCGCGTTCGCGAGGGCCTCCATCGGGGTGAGGCGCCCCATTGCGAGGGCGGGGCGCAGGCCCGCCAGGAGGGTCATGAGGGTGCCGAGCGCGAAGGCGCCGATGATCCTCGAGGGCGAGACGACGGCCTTCAGCGCCTCAGCCGCCCCCAGGAAGCCGAAGCCGGTGAGGACCCCCCAGCCGATGAGGAGGCCGAGGAGGACGCCGATCGCGGAGGAGACGAGTCCGACGAGGAGGGCTTCGCGTAGGAGGAGGGATCGGATCTGGCGGCGGGTCGTGCCGACCGCGCGCAGGAGCGCGAGTTCGCGCGTCCGCTGCGTGAGGAGGACGCGGAAGGTCGAGGCGACGACGATCGAGGCGACGACGACGGAGATGATCGGGAAGACGAGGAGCACGACTTGGATCCCGGTGGATCCGGCTGCGAGGTCCTTGAGGGCCTGTTCGCGCGCCTCGTCGGCGGTCTTGACCTCGAGGTCCTGATCGGCGAGGACGGCGGCGACGCTCTTGGAAAGGGCCTTGAGTTCGGCGTTCGAGGGCGAGGCCGCGCTGCTCGCGATGAGGAGGCGGTTGGTCGAGGACTCGCCGTGGGCGGCGGCGTCGAGGCCCTGGGGCGTCATGACGGCGCTTTCAGGACCCAGGGTCGAATGGGGGAGGAGGGCGGAGACGGTGAAGGTCCCGGGAGAGGGGTTCTCGGCGAAGGCCGGGGCGATTTCGAGGGGGTCGCCGACGGACACGCCGAGACGGGAGGCGCTCACTTCGTCGAGGGCGATCTGCCCGGGGGAGGAGGGCAGGGATCCCGTCGAGGGCGTGGGTGCGGAGAAGGGCGTCGGCATGAGCGCCTGCACCATGAGGTTGGAGCGCGTCCCGTCCTTCGCGAGGAGGAGGTAGGCGGAGGAGACGGGGGCGATGGCTCCGACTCCTTCGACCCTCTCGATTCTGGGGATGAGGGCTTTGAGGGCGTCCTGTCCGTCGGCGGTGATCGTGGAGAAGTCGTCTCCGGGGGAGATGACGACCGAGGCTCCCTCGTATTCGGAGGCGGTGATGCGTTCGAGGACGGCGTTCATCCCGTTGCCGAGGGCGAGGAAGGCGAGGACGAAGGCTGTGGAGATGGCGACCGCGAGACCGGTCGCGATGTAGCGGCGCGCATGGGAGCGCAGGTTCGCGCGGAGGAGGCGGTTCATCGTGCGGCCTCGGTGAGCTCGGAGGCGGAGGGGGCGAGGAGGTCGGCGCGGATCCGTCCGTCGCGCATGACGAGGACGCGATCGGCGTTCAGTGCCGCCGACTGATCGTGGGTGACCATGATGACGGACTGCCCGAGGTGGTCGACGGCGTCGCGCAGGAGGGTGAGGACTTCGCTGCTCGCCTGGGAGTCGAGGTTGCCGGTCGGTTCGTCGGCGACGATGACGGCGGGCTTGGAGGCGAGGGCCCTGGCGATCGCGACTCTTTGGCGCTGGCCGCCTGAGAGCTGGGAGGGCAGGTGGTGGAGGCGGGAGCCGAGTCCGAGGACGTCGACGATGGTCGAGAGCCAGTGGCGGTCGGGCGCGGCGCCTGCGAGGCTGAGGGGGAGTTCGATGTTCGCCCGCGCGTCGAGGGTGGGGACGAGGTTGAAGGACTGGAAGACGAAGCCGATGCGGTCGCGCCGGAGCCGGGTGAGGTGGTCGTCCTTCAGGCCGGTGATCGGACGGCCCTCGATGTACACCTCTCCGGAGGTGGGGGCGTCGAGTCCGGCGAGGACGTGGAGCATCGTGGATTTGCCCGAGCCCGAGGGGCCCATGATCGCGGTGAAGGCGCCCTGATCGAAGGAGGTGGACACGGCGTCGAGGGCGGCGACGCGGGTTTCGCCTTCGCCGTAGATCTTCGAGACCTGCTCGAGGCGGACGACGGGTGCGAAGGAGTCGGAAGCCGGGACTGCGGGATGTGATGTCATGGGAATGCTCATGCTTCAAGAGTGGCGCGCATCATGCTTCGCGACTATTGGGGATCCTCCCGAAAACTCCCCTGATGCCCCCCTGAAGCGCCCGGAACGCGGGCTTCACCCGGTTCCGTACCGCATGATCTTCGCTGAGAAAAGACTGGTTCGAGCATGTCGCCGCTCGTAGCATCGAGTGCAGCGGGGGCGACGATGCTCTCGCGAGAATCTCTGAAAGGAGCAGAATCTTGAGATTCTCATCCGAACAGAGGCAGGGGCTGAGCGTGAAACGCAGTGGGATGTGGGACAGGGTTTTGAACCTGGCGCCCCTGTTCACCTGGGGCGGGAACCTCGTTGCCATCGCCATCCTGATCTACGCCATGGCCAAGGGGATCCGACTCCCGGGGGCGGCCTTCTTCTGGTCCCTGATGGTGGCCCTTCTCGGTTCTTCCCTCGAAGAAGTCCGGAAGCGAAGGCGCGCGGGCGCGCAGGGCGGCGGGGCCGAGGATTCCCGTGCGCTTCAGGAGCCGAGCCGCAGTCCCCGGTAGCGGTTGATCGCCGCGCCGATGTCGATGCGGCGGGGGCGCACGAGGAAGGCGGGGAACTCGCGGGCGCCGAACTTCGCCGCCGCATCGAGTCCTTCGGAGTTGACCTGGCGCTCGAGACGGTCGAGGAGGTCGCCGAGCGGGGCGGCGCCCGTGGCGAAATGCTCGAGGATCGCCCGCATCGCCCAGGCGATCGCCTCCGTCTGGCCCGGGTCGACGATCTGCTCGAGGTCGGACAGGGAGACGGTCTGACGGTCGAGGATGATCTCATCGAGGCCCGAGGACTTCGTCTTCGTCCTCGACTCGGCCGGGCGCTGGCGCAGAGGGATGCGGGGTTCGGGCGGGGTGAAGGCGGATTCGTCGTTGCGCGGACGCGGCATCTGCTCGACGAGCTCGCGCGCGCGGCCGGTGACGTCGAGGCAGCGGTAGGAATCGAGCATGAGGACCGTGTCGGCGATATCGAGGTAATCGCCCGAACCGCCCATGACCATGATCGTCGACACGCCTGACGAGGCGAGCGCCCCGATCCGGTCGACGAGCGGGGTGATCGGCTCCTTCTCCGCGGCGACCAGGGCTCTCATGCGCTCATCGCGGATGAGGAGGTTCGTCGCGGAGGTGTCCTCGTCGATGAGGAGGAGGCGCGAGCCGAGCTCGACCGCTTCCATGAGGGCTGCGGCCTGCGAGGTCGATCCCGAGGCGTTCTCGGTTGAGAAGGCGCGCGTGTCGGCGCCGGTCGGGAGGTGGGAGATGAAGGGGGAGACGTCGACCCCGGTGACGGCGCGCCCGTCGGCGGCGCGGACCTTCATCGCCTCGGGCAGGGCGGCGACGCGCTCGCGGCCGTCGCCGGGGACGTGCGCGTAGACGCCGCGCTGGAGGGCGCCGAGCAGGGTCGACTTGCCGTGGTAGCCGCCGCCGACGATGAGGGTGACGCCCGGGCGGATCGCCATGCCGGTGACGGCGCCCGCGTGGGGGAGTTCGACGGTTTCGCGCAGGGTCTCCGGCGAGGAGAAGGGGATCGCCTCGTCCAGCGGCGCCTGCGAGATGCCGGACCTGCGGGCCAGGATCGAGCCGTCGGCGACGAAGGCCACCCAGTTCTTCGCTTCGAGCTCGTCGACGAGGGCGCAGTGGTCCTCGTAGACGGCGATGTGGGACAGGAGGGCGGCGGTCTTGATGCGCGTCTCGCCGTCGTCGGAGACGAAGTCGAAGGCGTCCATGATGACGTTGGGGACGTCGACGTCGAAGATGCGGGCGGCCTCATGGCCGAGGATCGTGCGGCCGCGCGCGGGCATCTGGACCTGGAGGCGGACCTCGACGCGGTCGGGGAAGACGATCGCGCTGGAGCGCTGGAGGATCTCCTGGCCGGGGTGGGCGATGCGGACGCCGCCCCCGCGGGCGCGGTTCTTGATCGCGATCTCGATCGAGCGGGCGAGGAAGTCGGCGGCGGCGAGGCGGGCGCGCCCCGAGGCGAGGGCTCCGGCGGGCAGCCCCATGGTCTTCGGCGTCGCGATCGCGCGGATCGCCGAGGGCGGGGCGTAGGGGTCGGATTGGACGCGGTCGATGGCGAGCGTGAAGTCGCCGTAGTCCCAGTCGCCGATCACCGACTTGTAGGTCCCGTAGGGGCGTCCGTCGAAGCGCCTGAGGTCCGAGAGGAGGTCCTGGTCGGAGCCGGAGCGTCGGCGGGGTCGGTCGGAGGGGTCGAAGCGGGGCGTCATGCTCCCAGCCTAGCGGCGCTGATGGCGGGTCGAGGCGGAGGCGGATGTGAGACTGGGCGCGGGGCGCACCCGGTGGGTGCGCC
>NZ_JBNOYB010000045.1:0-9991 GCF_050312375.1 Schaalia sp. | reverse complement strand
GTGTGCCGTGGTATGGCTCGCCCCGCGGGCAGCGCGGGTCCTTCATGCGGGGCTATCGGATCTCGAATCTGAAACCCATGCCCCGAACGGTCGTGATGTAGCGCGGGCTGGCGGCGTCGTCGCCGAGCTTGCGGCGCAGCCACGACACGTGCATGTCCAGGGTCTTCGTCGATCCGGTCGGATCCGAGCCCCAGACTTCGCGCATGAGGGCGTCGCGTTCGACGACGGTCCCCGCTTCACGGACGAGCACGCGCAGCAGTTCGAATTCCTTCGCGGTGAGCTGGAGTTCCGCATCACCGGCGAAGGCCCGGTGCGCATTGACGTCGACGCGGACGTCCTGAGCGAGCAGGTCGCCCTCGGAGTTCTCCGCACCCGTCCGGCGCAGGAGGGCGCGGACCCGGGCGAGGAGCTCGGCGAGCCGGAAGGGCTTCGTCACGTAGTCGTCGGCGCCGGTGTCGAGGCCGACGACCATGTCGACTTCGTCCGTGCGCGCCGTGAGGATGAGGATCGGGACGGTTTTGCCCGAGGCGCGGATCTCGCGGGCGACGTCGAGGCCGTCGATATCGGGGAGTCCGAGGTCGAGGACGACGAGATCGACGCCGTCAACCTCGGCGAGGGCGCCGCGGCCGGTCCCGTGGGCGCGCACCTCGTACCCTTCTCGACCCAATGCGCGGGCGAGCGGTTCGGAGATCGCGGGATCATCTTCGACAAGCAGGACGGTAGTCACGGGCTCATCATATCCTTTCCAAAGCAAGTCTTTCATCTTCCTTGACCCTTTCGGGTGCAGTGCGGCCCATTCCCCGTTGAATCGACCGTTATTCCCTCGCCGTGAGGAGGTAGGGCGACACCTGGCCGAAGCCGCGCAGTTCCGCCATCGGGAACTCCTCGAGACGGTAGCCCTCACCGCCTTTGCCGGCGGCGACGGCGGCCGCAGTCGCCGGATCGGTGAGGATCCTGCCGACCGGCGCGATGTCCACGAGGCGAGACGCGAGGTTCACGGTCGGACCGAAGACGTCGCCCGATCGGGAGAAGACGTCGCCGCGCACGAAGGAGGCGCGCACCGGCAGGATCCGATCATCGGCGTTCAGGCGCTCGATGAGCGAGGTGACCACTTGCAGGCCCGTGGCGAGGTCATCGGCGATGTACAGGACCGCATCGCCGATGGTCTTCACCACCCGACCGCCGGCTTCGGTGATCGCCTGGCGCGATTCATCTTCGAAGCGCTCGATGAGCTCGACGACCGCTCCCCCGAGGATCTCCGAGGAGGAGGTGTAGGACACCATGTCCACGAAGCCGAGCGAACGGTTCAAGGGGAATCGGTCCTTGGAGACCTGACGGCCCCGCTGCGAGACCTCCTTGTCCAGGCGGGCGAGCAGCGATTCCATTTGACGCCGCCACGAATGGACGAACATCTGCTCGAAGGCGCCGACCCGCTCGCGCATGTGGTCGAGCACGTAGATCCTGGCGGTCGTGTCATCGAGGTCGAAGCGCCGCACCGCGTCCTCGACCAGGGCCTCGAACTGCCACAGGCTCAAGCGATCGGCGAGGTGGGAGTTGGCGCGGAGCAGCGAACGGCTCGTCGCCAGATCGATCGCCCCGGAATCGACGAGCTCGTTCCACGAGCGGTACACCTCGAGATCGCGCTCGGTGAAGGTGGGGGCGTCCGGATCCGGTCGCCTGAATCCCATCGACGACCAGTAATCGGCCACGCGCTCCAGGGTGGTTCCGGTCCGTTCGGCGAGGTCTCGCGCGCTGATGACGACCGGTCCGCCGAGCAGGCGCGGCAGGTACGCCGAGATGGTGCCGTAGTCGCGGGACTCGTCATCGGGGGCGCCTGCGCGGCGGGACGATGAGCCCCGGGTCGTGTCGACGCCCATCTGCCCTCCCTCAGCATCCTCAGCTTGAACGGCCCGGTCTGATCGCGAAAGCCGCCGCACATCATTCTAGTAGCGCACATCACGTTTGACACGCTGAACGCACGGCCTCATCTCACGACGAGCGGCCCGAGGGGAGACAATACGCCTATGCGCCTTCTTCTCGCCTCCAAGTCGCCCGCGCGCCTGACGACCCTCCTCAGCGCCGGCATCACCCCCATCGTCCGCGTCGCGGGCGTCGACGAGCCCCGCGTCCTGCGCGAGCTCGAGGAGGCCCGGGGCGCGCTCCCCTCCCCCGCGGCCCAGGTGAGCGCCCTCGCGACTGCGAAGCGCGACGCGATCACCGCCGAACTCGCCCGCCCCGATTCCCTCATCGACGAGGACGGGGCCGACGAGCTCCTCATCATCGGCTGCGACTCCATGCTCGAAATCGGCGGCCGCATGCTCGGCAAGCCCCGCACTCCCGAAGTCGCGCGCGCCAGGATCCGTCAGATGCGTTCAACCCGCGCGACGCTGTGGACCGGCCACGCGCTCACGCGCATGGTGATCAGCGCGTCCGGCGACTCCTACACGAGGATCGGGGCCGTGGAGCGCTCGGCCTCCACGCGCGTCCTCTTCTCCGACATGAGCGATGAGGAGATCGACGCCTACGTCGAGTCGGGAGAGCCGCTGCGCGTCGCGGGCTCCTTCACGATCGACGGACTCGGCGGCCCCTTCATCGCAGGAGTCGAGGGCGACCATCATTCGGTCGTCGGGATCTCGCTGCCCCTCCTTCGAGAAATGGCCCGCGATCTGGGAGTCTTCTGGCCCGATCTGTGGGATTGGCGCCGAGGGGCGGACCCGGCGAGTGCACTTTCACCAAGCAACGTAAAGTAATCCTATGGATACGACCAAGGCATGGGGCATCGGCCTCGCAACAGTCACGAAGGACGGACGCACACTCGACGTCTGGTACCCGCGTCCCCACCTCGGCGAGATGAAGCCCGGTGACGATGCCGACCTGCTCGACACCCTCTCACGGATGCAGAAGCACGACGACGCCCGCGGCGTGCGCACCACCGTCGTCACCTGCAAGTCCGACCTCAACGACCAGCCGCACTCCACGGCCGGCACCTACCTGAGGCTCCACCTCCTCTCCCACCGCCTCGTCCAGCCCAACACGATCAACCTCGACGGCATCTTCTCGCGCCTCCCGAACGTCGTATGGACCGCCGAAGGCCCCTGCGCCGCCGAGGACTTCGAAGAGACGCGCCTGCGCCTGCGCGCCGCCCACGGCCACCCCGTCGCCGTCCTCGGCGTCGACAAGTTCCCGCCGATGGTCAACTACGTCGTCCCCTCCGGAGTCCGCATCGCCGACGGCGCGAAGGTCCGCCTCGGCGCCTACCTCGCCGAAGGCACGACCGTCATGCACGCCGCCTTCGTCAACTACAACGCCGGCACGCTGGGCCGCTCCATGGTCGAGGGCCGCATCTCCCAGGGCGTCGTCATCGGCGACGGATCCGACGTCGGCGGCGGCGCGTCCACGATGGGCACCCTGTCCGGCGGCGGACGCCAAAGGGTGCGCCTGGGCAAGCGATGCCTCCTCGGCGCGAACTCCGGCCTGGGCATCCCCCTCGGCGACGACTGCGTCGTCGAGGCCGGCCTCTACCTCACGGCGGGCGCCAAGGTCGCCGTCATGGAGGCGGGCGGCGTCGTCCCCGGCAACAACGGCCTCTTCGCAGAACCGCGGACCGTGCCCGCCCGGGAGCTCGCCGGAGCCTCGAACGTCCTCTTCCGGCGCAACTCCCAGTCCGGACGCATCGAAGCCCTCGCCCGGGGCGGCAAGGGGATCGAACTCAACCCCGAACTGCACGCGACGAACTGACAAGGCCACTCCGACGGCGTGAAAGGGCGGCTCACCCCGAAAAGGTGAGCCGCCCCTGCGCGTCCGCCCCCGCCGCCCCTTCCGATGAATGGCGGGGCCCGCCGAGCCCTCAGTCCTCGAGCGAGTCCTCAGTCCTCGAGGATGCGCACCGAACGACGGCGCAGCGGCACGTAGTCGCGCTCGACCTCGCCGATGTACACCTGCCGCGGACGGCCGATCTTCGTCTGCGGGTCCCGCGTCATCTCGACGTACTGCGCGATCCAGCCGGGAAGCCGCCCCAGGGCGAACAGCGGCGTGAACATCTTCGTCGGGAAGCCCATCGCCGAATAGATGAGCCCCGTGTAGAAGTCGACATTCGGGTAGAGGCGGCGCTCCTTGAAGTAGTCGTCGTTGAGGGCGATGTCCTCGAGCTCCATCGCGATGTCGAGCAGTTCATCGCGCTTGCCAAGACGGGACAGGACGTCGTGCGCCGTCTCCTTGACCAGCGCCGCGCGAGGATCGTAATTCTTGTACACGCGGTGGCCGAAGCCCATGAGGCGCACCCCCTCGGCCTTCGCCTTGACCTTGTCGACGAAGGACTGGACCGGCTCTCCGGTGTCGCGGATCTGGTGGAGCATCCGCAGAACGGCCTCGTTCGCGCCGCCGTGCAGCGGTCCGGCGAGCGCCCCCACCCCCGCCGCCACCGAGGCGTACAGATTCGCCTGCGAGGAGCCGACGAGGCGGACCGTCGAGGTCGAGCAGTTCTGCTCGTGATCGGCGTGGAGGATGAGGAGCATGTCGAGGGCGCGCACGAGCGCCGGATCGATGTCGTAGGCCTGATAGGGCATGCCGAAGGTCATCCGGATGAAATCCTCGGTGTACCCGCGCGCCGAATCCGGGTAGAGCAGCGGAAGCCCCGCCGCGCGCTTGGCGATGTAGGAGATCATCGTCGGCACCTTGGCGAGCAGGAGGACGAGCGCGATGTCGAGCTGTTCCTTGTCGCGCGGATCCAGCGTGTCCTCGTAATAGGTCGCCAGGCCCGCGATGCCCGCTTGGAGGATCGCCATCGGGTGCCCGCGGTGGGGGAAGGCGGTGAAGAAGGCCTTGAAGTCCTCGTGGAGCAAGCGGTGCCGCTGAATCGAACGGATGAAGGCCTCCAGGGTGGAGGCGTCCGGCAGCTCCCCGTAGATGAGCAGGTAGGCGACCTCGAGGAAGGATGAGTTCTTCGCGAGCTGCTCGATCGGATAGCCGCGATACCTCAGGATCCCGGCGTCGCCGTCGATGTAGGTGATCGAGGACTGACAGGAGGCCGTGTTCGTGAATCCCGGGTCGAGGGTGACGACGCCGCCCTCGGCGAGGAGGCGCGAAACGCCGAGGCCGTCATTGCCGACCGAGGCTCTGGTTCGGGGCAGGGTGATCGAAGCATCGCCGAGGCCGAGAACGCCGTCGGGAAGGACTTCTGGTGCGAGCACCTCATCGGTCATGGGAACTCCTTCACGTACGAGGGCGCCGGCGCCCTCTCTCAAGGGCGGCACGGCGATCGAAGCGATGCCACCCGGGACTAAAGTCTGTCTTCTATCTCACTCTATACAGACTGCCCGATCGACGCAGGAGAACGCCTCCTTCATCCGAAGAGCGGACCAGCGGCCTCGATCCGCTCCGCAGCGGAGGCGATCCGCTCATCACTCGCGGTCAGAGCCATGCGCACGCGCCCCTTCGCCGCCTCCCCGTAAAAATCGCCCGGGGCGACGAGGATCCCGAGCCCCGCGAAGACATCGACCAGCTCCCACGAATCCGAAACCCGCGGATGGGACAGCCACAGGTACAGGCCCGCCACCGAATTCTCGTCATTGCGCAGGCCAGCCGCTTCGATCGCGGTCAGGAGGCGCTCGCGCCGCCTCCGGTAGCGCTCCTTCTGCTCCGCAACGTGCGCGCCATCGACGAGGGCGAGGGCCATCGCGTGCTGCACGGGGGCGGGGACCATCAAGCCGGAGTGCTTGCGGACCTCGACGATCTGAGCGATGAGGGCGGGATCGCCGTAGGCGAGGGCCGCCCGATACCCCGCGAGATTCGACTGCTTCGACAGGGAGTACAAGACGATGAGGCCGCTCGGATCCGAATCGCACACGCGCGCATCGAGCAGGGAGGGGACTTCATCGGAGGCCTCCCCCTCCCAGCCGAGCGCCGCATAGCACTCGTCCGAGACGACGATCGCGCCCCGGGCGCGCGCCCACTCCCGGACCGCCCGGAGCTGCTCGAGAGTCAGCACCGAACCGTCCGGATTCCCCGGGCTGTTCACGAAGACGAGCCGCGCGTCCGGCCACGATCCGGGTTCGCGCGGGTCGACCGGGATCGGCGTCGCGCCGGCGAGTCGCGCGCCGATGTCATAGGTCGGGTAGGCGACCTCGGGAACGAGGACCGCATCCCCGGGGCCCAATCCCAGCAGCAGCGGAATCCAGGCGACCGCTTCCTTCGAACCGATCGTCGGGATCACCCCGGCGAGGCCGACATCGACCATGCGCCGCCCTCGTCCCCATTCCAGGATCGCCTCACGGACTTCAAGGGTCCCGATCACCTGCGGATAGGCGTGCGCATCGGAGGCCTCACCAAGCGCGTCGCGGATGAAGTCCGGAGTCGGATCCACCGGTGTCCCCACCGAAAGATCGCAGATCCCCTCCGGATGCGAGGCCGCGCGCTCCTTCGCGGGGACGAGCGCATTCCACGGGAACTCGGGCAGGGCGAGGGCGCGGGACGGCATGAGTCACTTCACGGAGTCGAGGTATTCCGCGTTCTGCGGCGGCAGCGCGGCGATCATCTCATCATCGAAGCCCTGAGGGCCCGTCTTCTGGGCGCCGCCGGGAGAGCCGAGGTCCTTGAAGAAGTCCGCATTCGCGCGGAAGTAGTCCGACCACTCGCCGGGCAGATCATCCTCGTAGAAGATCGCCTCGGTCGGGCAGACCGGCTCGCAGGCACCGCAGTCGACGCATTCCTCCGGGTGGATGTAGAGCGTGCGGGCCCCCTCGTAAATGCAATCGACGGGACACTCGTCGACGCAGGCGCGGTCCTTGACATCGACGCACGGCTGAGCGATGACGTAGGTCATTGCTTCTCCTCTCCACGGATGAACGCATAGTGCTTCCCCTATTATCGCCCCATGACCAGCGATGCCGACCAGACGAATCCGAGCGGTGCGACACACGGGGCAAGCATCCCCCGGGAGGGGGCCGCCTCACCGCAAGCGCCCGCACTCCCCTGGCTCGAATGGGCGCCCGGAGAACGGGTCGTCCTGCGCTATCGTCAGCCCGACGGCCTCCACGACGCCCTGGGAACCCTCGTCGAAACCGCGATCGACCACGTCGTCATCGACACCCGCCGGGGCCCCGTCCGCGTCGAGGCCTCCACGATGGTCACCGGGAAGAAAGTGCCGCCTCCCCCCATGCCGCCTTCGGGGCGCTCGGCATCCCCGGGCGGTACCACCGCATAAGGGGGGCGCTTTGCGCTAGCCTGAGCGCCTGCACATACACGACGACGTGGCGGAGGCGAAGGACGATGGGATGGCTGTGGGCTTGGACGCTCCTCGCGCTCATCCTCGTCGCCCTCGCCGGATACGCGTGGCGCACGCGCCGGGAACTCGACCGCGCGCGAGCGGAACTCGCGCGCCTGAGGCGCCTCCACGAAGAACGCATCCGGCGCCCCTCCGTCCTCTCGCACGAACTGCGCACTCCCCTCACCGTCGTGCGCGGCGCAGCCGAACTCCTCCTCGATGAAGCCGCGGGCCCCCTGAACCCGACGCAGAGGACCTTCGCCAAGACCATCGCGGAGAACTCCAACCAGGTCATCGACATGGCCTCCGACCTCCTCGCCGAAGCCAGCATCGAGTCCGAGCTCTTCAAGCTCCGCCTCGACCGGGTCGACATGCGCGCCGTCGTGCGCGAATGCGTCGTCGAGATGCGCCGCGTCCACTCCACGCCCATCCGCCTCGACAACCACGGCGCCCCCGTCTCCATGCGCGCCGACAAGCGGCTCATCAGCCAGGCGATCACCAACGTCATCAACAACGCGGCGCGGCACGCCGGGGAAGGCGTCTCGATCCGCGTGAGCCTGGCGGACTCCGACGAATGCGCTACGATTTCCGTCTCCGACGACGGCGCCGGAATGAGCGCCGAGGACCGCGAGCGCCTCTTCGTCCCCTTCGCGACCGGCGGCTCGCGGCGCCCCGGAACCGGACTCGGAATGATGGTCACCCAGAAGGTCGTGGACCTTCACGGCGGACGGGTCCTGGTCGACACGATCTCAACGAAAGGCACCACCGTCTATCTCGTCCTTCCCCGCGATCCGAATACCACCATGTTCAAGGAGGCTGAGACCCGTGGATGACGCGGCGCGCACCACCAACCCCAGGGCCCTCATCGTCGACGACGAACCCCAGATCCTCATGATCATGCGTTTCGCCCTCGAAACCGCCGGATTCGACATCGTCGAGGCCAACGACGGCGCGAAAGCGTGGAGCGCCTTCACCGCCACGACCTTCGACCTCGTCCTCCTCGACCTCATGATCCCCACCATCGGAGGCGTGAGCCTCGCGCAGCGCATCCGCGCCGTCTCCGACGTGCCCATCATGATGATCACCGCGCTGTCGGAGGAATCCGACAGGATCCGCGGTCTGGAAGCCGGAGCCGACGATTACATCACCAAGCCCTTCAGCCCGAAAGAGCTCTCGCTGCGCGCCAAAGCCCTCGTCCGTCGATGGCGGGGCCGGGAGAACGAGGTCCTCGTCAACGGCGACCTCCTCGTCGACACGCGCGAGAACCGCATCGAACTGGCCGGGCGCATTCTCGAGATGCCCGACACGGAGACGCGTTTCGTCATCGCCCTCGCCCGCCATCTCGGCCAACCCGTCTCCTACCGCACCCTCCTCAACGAGGTGTGGGCCACGCACGACGCGGCCGGAGCGAAAGACATGATCAAGATGACCGCCTACAGGGCGCGCCAAGGACTCGGCGAGCACGGACGCGCCTACATCCGCTCCGTGCGATCCGTGGGCTACACCATGCCCCGCCTCCGCGAAGAACGGTAACGAGGGCGTTACCCCTTGTTGCCGAGCCGCGACCACGCGCGCCCCGCGGTCCGCGACGATGGGGGCATGGCACGGGGTCAGAGTCGACCCAGCCGCGTGTCGATATTCAAAGGAGAATCCCATGACCAGGACCAGGACAGCCCTTCTCGCCTTCGCCGCCGCGAGCGGCCTCGCACTCACCGGCTGCGCAGTCGATCAGACCCAGTCCGGCACCGCCGAGGGCGCCGGCCCGCTCACCATCGCCTGCGGCGCGATGGAGGACCTCTGCCAGAAGTGGACCGAGACCTTCACCGCGGCCACCGGCATCGACGCCACCTACGTCCGCCTCTCCTCCGGTGAGACCGTCGCCCGCCTCGACTCCGCCAAGGACAACCCCGAATTCGACGTCTGGCACGGCGGCCCCGTCGACGGCTACGGCGCCGCAGCCGAGAAGGGCCTCATCGAGGCCTACGACTCCCCCAGCGCGGCGCCGATCCCCGACAAGTACAAGGACGCCGAGCACTACTGGACGGGCGTTTACGTCGGAGTCCTCGGATTCTGCTCCAATCAGACGGTCCTCGACGGTCTCGGCGTCAAGGTCCCGACCACCTGGGACGATCTCCTCAACCCCGCGCTCAAGGGACAGGTCTCGACCGCGCACCCCTCCACCTCCGGAACCGCCTTCACCACGCTGTGGACGCAGCGCACGCGCCTGGGGGGCGATGACGCGGCCTTCGAGTACATGTTGCAGCTCCACAACAACGTCCTCCAGTACACGAAGTCCGGCACGGCGCCCGGCCAGATCGCGGGCCGCGGCGAAGTGGGCGTCGGCCTCGTCTTCTCCCACGACTGCGTGAAATACCGCGAAGAGGGCATGAAGGACCTCGTCGTCTCCTTCCCCGAGGACGGAACCGGCTACGAGATCGGCGGCGTCGCCCTCATCGCCAACTCCAAGAACAAGGAGGCCGCGCAGAAGTACATCGATTGGGCCATCTCGCCCGACGCGCAGAACGTCGGCCAGACCGTCGGCTCCTATCAGGTCCTCACGCACCCCGACGCCAAGACCGACGAGCGCATGGTGAACCTCGATGACGTCAAACTCATCGACTACGACTTCGGGGCGGCCGCAGCCGCCAAGCCCGAGCTCACCGCTCGCTTCGACGAGGAGATCGCCGCGCAGCCCAAGGAGTGACCGAGCTCGGGCCCGGGCGCGACATA
>NZ_JBNOYB010000044.1:0-3160 GCF_050312375.1 Schaalia sp. | reverse complement strand
GTGTCCGGACGAGAAGGTCTCGTCCTACGGTATCGTCGCGGGGGACAAGACGGATGACCCGCGCCTCATGCGCGTGCGCGACATGATCGAGAAGCCGAGCCTCGAGGAGGCGCCGAGCCGAAGCCGCGAGGGCGGACCTGCGCGCGCGCTCGCCGGGATCCGCCGCAGCGCAGGGGGCGTCTCCGCGGATCCAGGCGTCGATCGCGCAGCTCGGCGCGTCGGCCGCGTGGGAGCACAGCGGGAGGCAGAACTGCGTCACCTCATCGACCTCCGGGAAGACGCCGAGGACGTCCGACACCTCCACGTGGCCCAGGCCGAAGGAGCGGACGCCGGGCGTGTCGACGATCCAGCCGCCCTCGGGAAGCTCGAAGGCCTGCGAGGAGGTCGAGGTGTGACGCCCCCGGCCCGTCACCTCGTTGACGTGCCCGACGGCGCGATTCGCCTCCGGCACCAGCGCATTGATGAGAGTCGACTTGCCCACGCCCGAATGGCCGACGAGGACGGAGAAGCGGTCCTTCAAAGCCCCGCGCAGGTCCTCGAGCCCCTCCCCGGGCGCGTCCGAACGCGTGACGATGGTGCGCAGGCCGAAGGGGGAATAGGCGTCGAGGAGCTCTGCGGGGGAGGCGAGATCGGCCTTGGTGAGGCACAGCAGGGGCTCCAGGCCTGCCTCGTAGGCCGCGACGAGGCAGCGGTCGATCATGCCCGTGCGCGGCGGGGGATCCGCCAGGGCGACGACGATGCACATGATCTCCGCGTTCGCCACGATCGCCTTCTCGCCCTTCGCGTCGGGCGCGTCCTCCAAGGAGCGGCGCAGGACCGAGGCGCGCTCCTCGACGGCGACGATCCGGGCCAAGGTGTCGTGGCGGCCCGACAGATCGCCGGTGACGCGCACGAGGTCGCCCATGATGACCGAACCGCGGCGCAGCTCCTTCGCGCGGACGGCGAAGACGCGGACCCCCGACTGCTCGAGGCGGAGCGTGTAGCGTCCGCGATCGACGCCGATGACGCGGGCGAGCGGTTCGCGCGACCAATCGGGACGGACCTTGGTGCGCGGCCTCGAGGACTTGCCCGCACGGACCTTGACGCGCGGATCATCGGTTCCGATATCGCGCCTCATGCGCTCCTCCCGGATGACACGCACGCCCGCCAGAGCCCGGGGAAATCGGGGAGGGTCTTCGAGGTCGCCGCCACGTCGTCGAGGGTCGTCCCCGGAGCGCGAAGACCGAGGATCGCGGCGAAGGTCGCCATCCGGTGATCGCCCCACGCGCGGTGCGCGGCGGGCCTCAAGGGGCGGGGGTCGATCTCGAGTCCGTCGTCGTGCTCGACGACCCGCGCGCCCGCGGCGCGCAATCCGCTTGCGAGTGCCCTGAGGCGGTCGGTCTCGTGGCCGCGCAGGTGGGCGATGCCCCGCAGTCGCGAGGGGGTCCGCGCGCAGGCGCAGATCGCCGCCAGCGAAGGCGCGAGCTCCCCGATGTCGGACATGTCGATGTCGATCCCCGTCAAGGCGCAAGCTTGTGGGCCGTGCAGGACGAGGTCGGCCCCCTCGCGCTCGCAGCGCGCCCCCATCGCGGTGAGGATGCGCCTCCAGGCGTCGCCCGCCTGCGTCGTCGCTTCGGGCCAGTCGGGAATCCTCACTTCGCCTCCGCAGACCATCGCCGCAGCGAGGAAGGGCCCGGCGTTCGACAGATCCGGCTCGATGACCTCGTCAAGGGGGGCGGGCCGGCCCGGTTCGACGCGCCAGGCGGAGTGCGGTTCGGCGGCGATCCTCTCGATCCGGCACCCGCGGCGCACGAGGGCGGCCACGGTCATCTCGATGTGGGGCGCGGAGACCAAGCGCCCGGGGGCGCGCACCTCCAGGGGCGCGCCCAGCAGCGGAGCGGTGAGGAGGAGGGCGGAGAGGAACTGCGAGGACTCCCCGGCGTCCACTTCGACCCATCCGCACTCCGGGACGCGCAGCGGCCCTCGGATCGTGAAGGGGAGGCGCCCGGGGGCGCCTTCGAAGGAGATGCGCGCCCCGAGGTCCTCGAGGGCGGCGAGGAGGGGGGCGAGGGGGCGCTCACGGGCGGCGCCGTCCCCGTCGAAGCGGGCCGGGGCCGCCGAGAGGGCGGCGAGGGGGGGAAGGAAGCGCATGACCGTGCCCGCGAGGCCGCAGTCGATGCTCGCGCTCCCCTCGCGCTCGCCGTCGAGGGGCGTCACGCTCAGCGGATCGCGGCCGACGGGGGAGAGCGCGGCCCCCAGGGCTTCCAGGCCCGCGGCGAAGAGGCGCGTGTCGCGCGAGTCGAGGACGCCGTGAAGGCGGGAGGGGCCGCTCGCGATCGCCGCGAGGTGCAGGGCGCGCGCCGACAGGGACTTCGAGCCCGGCAGGCGCACGGTCGCGCGGATCGGGCCCTGGGACGCCGGTGCCTTCCAGGGCGTCATCGAGCCGCATCCGCACGCGGGGCGCAGCGGCGGCGCTCGATCTCGCGCGCCGCCGCGATGCGCTCGCGCTGCACCTTCCGGTTCGACATCCTCCATGCGGCCGAGGGCTCTCCGACGCGGTCCGTCGAGGCGATCGCCAGGCCGCCGACGAGGGCGAGGCGGCGCGCGAGTTCGGAGGCGAGGGCGATGCGCTCCTCGCGGTCCTCGCCCCTCCACACGGGGGCGTTGATGAGCGCCATGGGAAGAGCGATCCCGGCGAGGAGGGCCGCGGAGGTCCGCGGGGCCCGACCGGTGGCGAGGGCGATGCCCGCCGTGAGCGACACGGCCCCGAGAACGCGGGTCGTCAGGCGAAGATCCTCTTCCTCGAGTCCGGCCCCGGGGGCGATGCGCTCGGCGATCGGAAGGACGAAGGAGGCCCTGGCGACGTGATCGGCGGGCTTGAGGAGTGCGGAGATCCCGTCGTGGATGAAGGGGGCGGCCAGGAGCGGGCGCGCAAGGGCTCTCAGGATGTTCATGCCTCCATTGTCGAGCCCCCGGCCTGTTTCGTCGACCACAACGCGCGCGTGCGCGGAATAGGGGGAGGATCCGGAGCGTTCACGGGGCATGGGGGAATCACCGATCGTGAACCGCTGCGGGACGGGCGCTAGGCTGAAGCGCGATGGAGGAGATCGGTCAGGGCGGGGGCGCCTCGCCCGGGGACGAACGCGGCGCGCTGCGGGAGCGCTTCGCCCGCGAAGAGTAT
>NZ_JBNOYB010000043.1:0-25860 GCF_050312375.1 Schaalia sp. | reverse complement strand
AAGTGCTGCCCGGGCCCCTCGCCCTGCGGGCGCGCCCGATGTGGGCCCTGGAGGGCGTGCCGCTCCTCGGATCGCCCGGGGGCGCGCCGCGGGTCGATCTGCCCCGCGCGGGCTGGGCTAAGGCCGAGATCGCGGCTGCTCTCGACCGCGTCGACGCCTCGCTCGAAACCTCCTCCTGAGCTGCGTCCGGGCTCCTTCCGGAGCGCATGTCGTTAACGGTAACGATTGGATAACGAGGAGCCGTCTCCGGTTTGGCGCACGGCTTCAGATGTCGTACGCTGGTCCTGCGCCAATGAGGGCGATAACTCCATCCGATTTCGTTAACGCTAACGAGTCGGAGGTAACAAACTCCGGGCACGCTGACGTGTTTCGGTACCCAAGGGGTGAGACGTGACGAACTTGCTTGAGTTGAAGGGGATCTCCAAGACCTTCCCCGGCGTGAAGGCGCTGTCCGACGTGGACCTCGACCTTCGCGCTGGAGAGATCCTGGGGCTCTGCGGAGAGAACGGCGCCGGTAAATCGACGCTCATGAAGGTTCTCACCGGCATCCACAAGGCGGATCCGGGCGGCGAGATCTGGCTCCAAGGCGAAAAGGTCGACCTCAAGGGGCCGAACCACGCCCGGGACCTCGGCCTGAGCATCATCCACCAGGAGCTCAACATCATCCCCGACCTGACGGTCGCGCAGAACCTGTACATCGGTCGCGGCGGCTCCCACAGGGGCAGCTACATCAACGATCGCAAGCTCATCAAGAACGCCGCCGCGCTCTTCGAGCGCCTCAACATGGACCTCAATCCGACCGACGTCTGCCGCGACCTCACCGTCGCGCGCCTGCAGATGCTCGAGATCGCCAGGGCCCTGTCCTACGAGTCGACGAAGATCCTCGTGATGGACGAGCCCACGGCTCCGCTCACGACGACCGAAACGGAGTCCCTCTTCACCCTGGTCCGCAACTTCATCACCCCGGAGACCGGCCTCATCTTCATCACGCACCGCATGCCCGAGCTCAAGGAGCTGACGGATCGCATCTCGGTGCTGCGCGACGGCCAGTACGTCGGCACGGTCGAAACCGCGACGACGCCGCTGTCCGAGGTCATCCGCCTCATGGTCGGCCGCGAGGTGCCCGCCGACGCCCGTCCGACCACGAAGCCCCTCTCGGAGGAGGCCGTCCTCAAGGTCGAGCACCTCTCGACGAAGAAGGCCGTGCACGACGTGTCCTTCGAAGTGAAGAAGGGCGAGATCTTCGGATTCGCGGGCCTCGTCGGCGCCGGTCGCACCGAGGTCGCCCGCGCCCTGTCGGGCGCCGACCCCCACACGAGCGGGGATGTCTACATCCACGGCAAGAAGGTGCGGATCCGCACCGCTGCGGACGGCGTGAAGAACGGCATCGGCTACCTGTCCGAGGACCGCAAGCAGTACGGCCTGCTCCTCGACAAGACGATCGCCTTCAACACCGGCCTGGCCGCGATGGAGCAATTCACGACCGCGAGCGTCATCAACGCGAAGAAGATCGAGGCCGTCGCGAAGGAATACGTCGAGAAGCTGCGCACGCGCACGCCCAGCGTCAACGTGGACGTCCGCTCCCTCTCCGGCGGCAACCAGCAGAAGGTCGTCATCGCGAAGTGGCTCGCGAAGGACTCCGACATCCTCATCTTCGATGAGCCGACCCGAGGCATCGACGTCGGAGCGAAGGACGAGATCTACACGCTCCTCGAAGAACTCGCCAAGCAGGGCAAGGCCATCATCGTGATCTCGTCGGAACTTCCCGAGGTCCTCCGGCTCGCGAACCGCATCGCAGTCATGGCCCACGGCCGCATCATCGGCACCCTCGACAATGAGGAAGCCACCCAGGAAAACATCATGGAACTGGCCACCGTCGGTCAGGAACAAGCGAATGGAGTAGTCGCGTGAGCACTGACGCCACCAAGGCGGCCAAGCCCACCAGCCCGGTGGCCGCCTTCATCAAGTCCAACATGCAGCTCGTCATGGTGATCATCGCCCTGGTCATCATCTACGCGTACTTCATGTTCGCCGCCCCGAACTTCGCGCAACCCAAGATCTTCACCGACATCCTCCTCCAGGCCGCATACACGGGCGTCATGGCCCTCGGCGCGACTTTCGTCATCGCGACCTCCGGCATCGACCTCTCCGTCGGCACGGGCATGACCCTCGTCGCAGTCATGGCGGGCGTCTTCCTCTCCGGCGACTTCCTCAACCTGCCGCTCGGCCTCGGCCTGATCCTCGTCCTCCTCTTCGGAGCCTTCGTCGGACTCATCAACGGCGTCAACGTGTCGGTCCTCGGCCTTCCCCCCTTCATCGCGACACTCGCGATGATGATGGTGGCCCGCGGCCTCGCGCTCATCATCTCCGACAAGTCCACGATCTCCATCGCGAACACGGACTACATCGCCCTGTCGACGGGGAACCTCATCCCCGGCATCTCCAACGCAGCGCTGATCTTCATCCTCCTCACGGTCCTGGCCGCCTTCCTCATGAACAAGACCCTCCTCGGCCGCTACGCCCTCGCGATCGGCTCGAACGAGGAGGCGACCCGCCTCTCCGGCGTCAACGTCCGCCTGTGGAAGGTCGTCATCTACGTCACCGCCGGCGTCTTCATGGCCATCGGCGCGATCCTCTACTCGGCCCGCTTCGGCTTCGTCCAGCCCGCCGAAGGCGTCGGCTTCGAACTCAACGTCATCGCGGCGACCGTCATCGGCGGCACCTCGCTCTCCGGCGGCCGCGCCTCCATCCCCGGCGCCCTCGTCGGCGCGCTCATCATGGAGACCCTCAAGAAGGGCCTGACGATGATGGGCGTCGCCTCCGAATGGCAGCTCGTCGTCACCGGTATCGTCGTCCTCCTCGCAGTCTTCATCGACAACGTTCGCCGCGCTCGCGAGAACGCCGCCTGATCCCAGAGATCTTTCCCCCAACGGACATCGCCGTCCACACAAAGAATCGGGAAGACATCCGTCGACCCGAACCCATGAAAGGAAAACACATGCGCCCCATCGGACGTATCGTCGCCGTCGCCGCCGCCGGCACCATGGCACTCGGCCTCGCCGCGTGCTCGACCTCCACCGACACGAGCAAGCCCGCTGAAGAAGCGGCCTCGGGCACCACCGCAACCACCGAGGAAGCGGCCGAAGAGTCGACCGACGTTCCCAAGGGTGATGGCACCAAGACCATCTACCTCGTCTCCAAGGGCTTCCAGCACCGCTTCTGGCAGGCCGTCAAGGAAGGCGCTGAGCAGGCGGGCGAGGAGTTCAACTACAAGGTCGAATTCGTCGGTCCCGATGACGAGACCAAGGTGACCCAGCAGCTCGACCAGCTCACCGCCGCCCTCGACACCAAGCCCGCCGCCATCGGCCTCGCCGCCCTCGACACGGGCGCCGCCTCCTCGATCCTCGACCAGATCAAGGCCGCGGAGATCCCGCTCGTCGCCTTCGACTCCGGCGTCGACTCCGACCTCCCGCTCACCACGGTGTCGACCGACAACTACGCCGCCGCCGAAGAAGTCGCCAAGCACATGATCGAGCTGCTCAAGGACAAGACCGGCTCCGTCGGCCTCATCTGCCACGACGCCACCTCGCAGACCGGCAAGCAGCGCTGCCAGGGCTTCAAGGACTACTTCGCGAAGAACGCCCCCGAGGGCCTCAAGCTCCTCGACGAGCAGATCGCCGGTGAGGTCGGCAAGGCCGCCGACACCTCGAAGGCCATCATCCAGGCGAACTCCGACATCGTCGGCATGTACGGCTCGAACGAGGCCGCCGCGACCGGCGCCATCCAGGGCGCCAATGAGTCCGGCAAGACCCTCACGGTCGTCGGCTTCGACTCCGGCAAGACCCAGATCGCCGCGATCAAGGACGGCTCGCAGGCCGGCGCCATCACCCAGGCCCCGAAGCTCATGGGCTACAAGACCGTGACCGCCGCGATCCAGGCCATCAACGGCATCGCCCTCCCGAAGACGATCGACTCCGGCTTCTACTGGTACGACAAGTCCAACATCGAAGACCCGACCATCGCTCCTAACCTCTACGAGTGAGGCATGACGGCCGGGGGCGGGTCCACGACCGGGCCCGCCCCCGCCTGCGCCCTCGGCCACAACAGACGCTCATCCAGTCCCCGACTGGGCGAACACGGACGACACATCGAAACTGAAGGATTTGGGAATAATGACTGATCACCCTCGTATCGGAATCCGCCCGACCATCGACGGTCGTCGCCGCGGCGTCCGTGAGAGCCTCGAAGAGCAGACGATGGGCATGGCTGAGCGGGTCGCCAAGCTCTTCTCGGAGAACCTCCGCTACCCCGACGGCGCCCCCGTCGAGTGCGTCATCGCCGACACGACCATCGGCCGCGTGAACGAGGCCCAGGCCTGCGCCGAGAAGTTCAAGAAGAACAACGTCGGCCTCACCCTCACCGTCACCCCCTGCTGGTGCTACGGCACCGAAACGACCGACATGGACGCGACCATGCCGCACGCGATCTGGGGCTTCAACGGCACCGAGCGTCCGGGCGCGGTCTACCTCGCCGCCGCCCTGGCCGGCCACGCCCAGATCGGCATCCCCGCCTTCGGCATCTACGGCAAGGACGTCCAGGACAGCGACGACGATTCGATCCCCGAGGACGTGCGCCAGCGCCTGCTCGACTACGCGACCGCGGGCCTCGCCGTCGCCCAGATGAAGGGCAAGTCCTACCTCTCCATGGGCTCGGTGTCCATGGGCATCGCGGGCTCGGTCGTCAACCCCGACTTCTTCGGCGCCTACCTCGGCATGCGCAACGAGTACATCGACATGTCCGAGTTCACCCGTCGCATCGACGAGGGCATCTACGACCACGAGGAGTACGAGAAGGCCTACGCCTGGATCCGTGAGAACCTCACCCAGGGCGAGGACTTCAACATCCCCGAGGAGCAGTTCCCCGAGAAGTACGAGGAGTGGTGGAAGTTCACCACGAAGATGACCCTCATCGGCCGCGACCTCATGAACGGCAACCCGAAGCTCGCGGAGATGGGCTTCGAAGAAGAGGCCGGCGGTCACGGCGCGATCGCGGCGGGCTTCCAGGGACAGCGCCAATGGACCGACCACTTCCCCAACGGCGACGTCATGGAGACGCTGCTCAACACCAACTTCGACTGGAACGGCCCGCGCCAGCCCAACGTCCTCGCCACCGAGAACGACTCGCTGAACGGCACCTCGATGCTGTTCAACTACCTCCTCACGAACACGCCGCAGATCTTCTCCGACGTGCGCACCTACTGGAGCCCCGAGTCGATCGAGCGCGTGACCGGCTGGAAGCCCGAAGGCCGTGCGGCGGTCGGCCTCCTCGACCTGCGCAACTCCGGTTCCACCACGCTCGACGGCGCGGGCCTGTCCCTGCGCGACGGCGAGAACGTCATCAAGCCCTGGTGGGAGATCACCGAGGAGGACGAGAAGGCCGCTCTCGCAGCGACCACCTTCCACCCGGCGGCCACCGGCTACTTCCGCGGCGGCGGCTTCTCGACCCACTTCCGCACGGCGGGCGAAATGCCCGTGACGATGTGCCGCGTCAACCTCGTCGCCGGCCAGCCGGTCATCCAGATCGCTGAAGGCTGGACGGTCGAGCTGCCCGACGAGGTCGCGACCCTCATCGAGGAGCGCACCGACCGTGCGTGGCCGACCACCTGGTTCGTCCCGAACCTCACGGGCGAAGGCGCCTTCAAGTCCGTCTACGACGTGATGAACAACTGGGGCGCCAACCACGGTGCGATCACCTACGGGCACATCGGCGCCAAGCTCATCACCCTGGCCTCGATGCTCCGCATCCCGGTGAACATGCACAACGTCCCCGAAGAGCAGATCTTCCGCCCCAAGGCCTGGTCGCTCTTCGGCACCGAATCCCTCGAAGCCGCGGACTACCGCGCCTGCGAGAAGTTCGGACCGCTGTACCGCTGACACCCGAGGTGGGCGGGCCGCTCGGCCCGCCCACCCTGGGCCCGTCCAGGCCCGCCCAGGGGCTGCTCAGCGCCCTCGATCCCGATCAGCTCCTCGACCGATCCTCCCGCCCCGCAGCCCCGACGGCTCTCACACGAGCCAGCCCCCGAATCTTCTGGCGCGTTTCAAGGAAGAGCCGCGCCCTCGACACTGATGTCGCCCCGAATCCGGAAGGAAGATAGATGACCACCGCACTCGCCGTCGACCTCGGTTCCGCTTCCGGACGCGTGCTCGCAGGCACGATCGTCGACGATCGGATCGAGGTCACCGATATCCATCGCTTCAAGCACCAGGCGATCCGCAAGGACGGCTCCCTGATCTGGGACGTCGACACGATGCTGGAGGAGACGATCATCGGCCTGCGCAAGGCCGTCGAACTCTTCCCCGATTCCGTGTCCGTCTCCGTCGACACCTGGGGCGTGGACTTCGTCCCTCTCGATGAGGATGACGAGCGTGTCGGCGAGGCGCGCGCGTACCGGGATGAACGCACGACCCGCACCCTCGAGCGCTTCCGCGAGCTCGTCGACGACCGGGCCTTCTTCGACATGTCGGGCAATCAGCCCGCGACGATCAACACGGCGAACCAATTGGTGGCCTTCCGCCTCGAGGACCCCGAGCTGGCGGCGCGCACCAGGCGGATCCTCTTCCTACCCGACTATTTCGCCTTCCGCCTCAGCGGAGTCAAGGGCTGGTCGCGCACCATCGCCTCCACTTCCGGCCTGTGCGAGCCGGGGGCCCGGCGATTCAACGACGAGATGTTCACCCGGCTCGGCATCGAGCGCTCGTGGGTCGGGGAGCTCGATGAGGACCTCACGGTCGTCGGCCCCTGCACCGTTCCCGGCCTCGAGCGCCTCACGGTCGTTCGCGGGGGCGCCCACGATTCGGCCTGCGCGGTCCACGGCCTGCCCATCGACGAGGGCGTGCGCGCCTACTTCCTCTCGGCCGGGAGCTGGTCGGTCCTCGGCGCGATCGAGGCCGCCCCGATCATGTCGGATGCCGCGTATGAGATCGGCTTGACGAATGAGGGGCGGACCGATGGGGGAGTCCGTCCGCTGTTCAACATCACGGGCATGTGGATCCTCCAGGAGATCCAGCGCCAGTGGGAGCGCGAGGGCACGCCCACCGACACCGATGAGCTCGTCGCCCAGGCGCGCGCTTGCGCGCCCTGCACCCACTTCTTCGATCCCGATGATCCGCGCTTCGCCGAGCCCGGGGAGATGCAGCAGAAGATCGATGCGGCGCTCGATGAGCAGGGCGCTCCGCATCCGAGTTCGATGCCGGAGTACGTGCGGCTCATCATCGAGTCCTTCGCCAGGCGCTACGCCCGAGCCGTCGACGACCTGGCCCGGATCTCCGGGACGCGGCCCGACCAGCTCAACATCGTCGGCGGAGGTTCGCGCAACCGCCTCCTGTGCGATCTGACGGCCCGGCTCGCCAAGGTGCGCGTGGTCGCCGGCCCGATCGAGGCCTCGACCCTGGGATCGCTCCTCGCGCAGCTCGAGATCCTCGGCCATCTCAACCCCGCCGACCGTCCGTCGATCATCGCCGCATCCGCGAAGACCCATGTCCACACGCCGGCTCGCGACTAAGAAGGTCTCCCTCGCGGACGTCGCCGAGCTCGCCGGAGTCTCGACGAATACCGTCTCGCGCGTCGTCCGCGGGGATCCGGAGGTGGCGGACGCGACGCGCAAACGGATCACGACCCTCCTCAACGAGGTCGGGTACCGTCCGAACTACGCTGCGCGGGCGCTCGCGGCCAAGCGGACCGGCGTCCTGCACGTCCTCCTCGCGGCGCCGATGTTCCACGGCCACGGGCGGGTCCTGCTCTCGGTGCTCAACGCCGGTTCCGAGGCGGGCTATCACGTCTCACTCTCCAACGCCTACCGCGCGGACGGGAGCCTCGGATCCGATGTCGCGCCTTTCGACGTCGATGCGGTGGTCATCCTGGCCGGCCAGGATCCGACCGTCGAACTCGCCGTTGACATCGGCAAACGCGTCCCCACCGTGCTCGTCCTCACGAGCGAGAAGGGGCTCGACGGGATCTCGACCGCCGCGATCGACAATGTGAAGGGCGCGCGCCTGGCGACGCAGCACCTGCTCATGCAGGGCGTGAGCGACATCATCCACGTCGCGGGGCCCTCGGGATGGTCCGATGCCGCGATGCGCAAGCAGGGGTTCCTCCAAGCGTGCGACGAGTACGGCGTCCAGGGGCGCGTGATCGAATCGCAGTCGTGGAACTCCCAGGACGGATACGACGTCATGGGCTCGGTTCGGCGCCTTCCCGAGGCGGTCCAGACCGCGAACGACCAGCTCGCCCTCGGCGCCATGCGCCTCATCCACGAACGCGGGGCCGAAGTGCCCGGGGATGTCAAAGTCGTCGGCTTCGACGACATCGACGGCGCGGACTGCTATTCGCCCCCGCTGACGACGATCCGCCAGCCCTTCGACCGTCTCGGCCGGACCGCGGTGAGGATCGCCCGATCCATGATCGAGGGCGGCCCGACCGAGGACGTCACCATCGACCCGGAACTCGTCATCCGCGCGAGCTCTACTTTGTGAAAGGACAGTGCACATGATCTACGGCGCTCTTACGCACCCCCAGCTCCTGCGGGCTCTCGCCGCGGCCGGACACGGATCCAAGATCCTCCTCGCCGATGCGAACTACCCGCACACGACCGGTGTGAATCCGAGGTGCGAGCTCGTCTCCTTGAACTTCGCGCCGGGCATGCTCGACGTCATCCAGATCACGGAGGTCCTCAAGCAGGTCTGCCCGATCGAGAAGGCGGAGATCATGGTCCCCGCGCCCGACGCCGAGCAGGTGGAGATCCCGATCCACGACGAGTTCAAGGCGCTGCTGCCCGATACCGAGTTCGCGGAGCTGTCGCGTTTCGACTTCTACGATGCGGCGCGTTCGGAGGATGTCGGCATCATCATCGCGACCGGTGAGCAGCGCCTCTACGGGAATCTGCTCCTCACCGTGGGCGTCCGTCAGCCGGGGGAGTGACGCGCGAGGGGCGGCTGCCGATGAATCGGACAGCCGCCTGAGCAGCAGCTGCAACAACTCGGACATTGGTCGACTTTCGCAGCCGGATTCGGCTCGAAAAGGCGTCCGGTGTCCGAGTTGTCGCCTTATGTTCATCAGAGAGCCTGCATCACCGCCCGATTCGGCCTTCGAACATGTGCGCATGGACACATGCTCCTCTTGAGATTTTTCGTTTTCCTCCCTAAACTCACTCGAAGAGAAAGCGAATCGACAAAGATTCGAAAATCACGGAGAGGTGATCGCAGGTGGGCCGAGCCGAGAGGACCAGCTTCATCCTCGATACTCTCGCCAGGGACGGCGAAGTATCGGTTTCGACCCTCGCCGAGGCCCTCGACGTCTCCCCCGTGACGATCCGCACCACGCTCAAGGAGCTCGAAGACGAGGGCTACCTCGTCCGCACGCACGGCGGCGCACGGCCCACCGCCTACCGCAACATCCGCCTGCGCCAGAACGACCGCATCGCCGAGAAGGAGCGGATCGCCCGCGCCGCAGCCGAAATGGTCCGCGATGACGACCGGATCATGATCGAAGCGGGCACCACCTGCTCGCTCGTCGTCAAGTACCTCACCGCCCGGCGCGGCATCCAGATCGTCACGAACTCGCTCCTCGTCTTCGCCAACGCCCGTCCCAATCCGAACATCGACGTGACGCTCACGGGCGGCCGCTTCCACGCGGAGACCGAATCCCTCATCGGCCCCGTCACCGAACGGGCTCTCAACGCCTTCAACGCGCGCCTCGTCTTCCTCGGCACCGACGGCTTCGGCGTCGATCGGGGCCTGACCACGCAGCTCGCCGAAGGAGGGCATGTGGGCACGCTCATGCGGGCCCGCGCCGAAGAGACGTGGTGCCTCGCCGACTCGTCCAAGTACGGGCGGGCCGGCTTCGTCAGCTTCATGGGGATCGAGGACGTCACCGGGATCATCACCGATGGCGGCCTCCCCGAAGAATCCATCAAGGAATTGACCGAGCGCACGCGCGTGCGCCTCGTCTAGGAGGAAACACATGGCCGCCATCGTGGTGATGCCTCAGCTGGGCAACTCTGTGGAGTCCTGCATTATCGTCGAGTGGCTGATCAAGGAGGGCGACGAGGTCGCCGTTGACCAGACGCTGTGCTCGATCGAGACCGACAAGTCCACCATGGAGGTCCCCAGCACCGAAGCGGGCACCGTCCTCAAGCTCCTGTGGGAAGAGGGCGACGAGGTCCCGGTCAAGGACCCGCTCATCATCGTCGGCGCCCCCGGCGAGGACGTCTCCGCCCTCGTCCCCGGTTCCGAGGGCGGGGCCGAAGCGCCCGCCCAGGCCGAAGCGGAAGCCGCTCCGAGCCTCGAGGAAGCCCCCGCCCCCTCCTTCGCGACCGCCGCCGCGACCGGCGCGGTCTCGCCGCGCGCCCGGGCGCTCGCGGGCGCCAAGGGCATCGACGTCTCCGCCATCGCCGAGGGCTCCGGACCGCACGGCCGCGTCATCGAACGCGATGTTCAGGCCGCGATCGCCGCGGGCCCGGCCTACACCTCCGCCGCCCAGCACATCGGCGGAACGGCCGAGACCGGCACCGGCCTCGGCGGGCGCGTCACCACCTCCGACCTCGCCCGTCCCGCGGCCGAAGCCCCCGCGGCCGTCGCGGCCCCCGCGCTCGCGATCCCCGCGGCCGACTTCCCGGGCGCCTCCACTTCCGAGAAGCTCAAGGGCGTCCGCAAGGTCGTCGCCCAGCGGATGATGGCCTCGCTCGCCCAGAGCGCTCAGCTCACCCTCAACACCTCCGCGAAGGCCGACGGCCTGCTCGCGATGCGCAAGAAGTTCAAGAACTCGGACGAGTCCCTCGGCCTGAGCCGGATCACCCTCAACGACCTGGTCTGCTACGCGGTCGTCAAGGTCCTCCCGAAGTACCCCGTGTTCAACTCCCACCTCGAGGACGGCGTCCTGACGACCTTCGAGCAGGTCCACCTCGGCTTCGCCGCCGATACCCCCCGCGGCCTCCTCGTCCCGGTGATCCGCTCGGCCCAGTCGCTCACCCTCAAGCAGTTCTCCGCGGAGGCCAAGCGCCTCGGCGCCGCGGCGAACGAGGGCGCCCTGTCGCCCGACCACCTCAGCGGCGGAACCTTCACCGTGTCGAACATCGGCGCCTTCGGCATCGAATCCTTCACGCCCGTCATCAACCTGCCCCAGACCGCGATCCTCGGGGTCGCGGCGATCACGCCGCGCCCCGTCGTGAACGCCGACGGCACCATCGGAGCCGAGCAGCGCATCGGGCTGTCCCTCACGATCGACCACCAGGTCATCGACGGCGCCGACGGCGCCCGATTCCTCAAGGACCTCGTCGCCGCGATCGAGAACATCGACATCACGGTCCTCGCCTGAGAGCCCCTCGAAGGAGAAAACAATGACTGAAACCCATTTCGACGTCATCATCCTCGGCGCGGGCCCCGGCGGATACCTCGCCGCGGAGCGCCTCGGCCATGCCGGCAAGAAGGTCCTCCTCATCGAGGAGCAGTACCTCGGCGGCACCTGCCTCAACGTCGGCTGCATCCCGACGAAGACCCTGCTCGCCGGGGCGAAGAACTACCTCCACGCCAAGGAGGCCGGCCAATTCGGGGTCGACGTCACCGGCGTCACCCTCGACTGGGCGCGCCTGCAGGCCTGGAAGGACCAGGTCGTCAAGGGCCTCGTCTCCGGCGTCGCGGCCACTGAGAAGCGCGCCGGGGTCACCGTCGTCAACGCCCGCGGGCACTTCGACGGCCCGGGGCGCGTGAGCGCCGAGGGCGTTCAGTACACCGCCGAGCACGTCATCATCGCGACCGGCTCGGTCCCCGCGGTCCCGCCGATCCCGGGAGCCAAGGACAACCCCGCGGTCGTCGACTCGACCGGCATCCTGTCCCTGCCCGAGGTGCCGGGGCGCCTCGCCGTCATCGGCGGCGGCGTCATCGGCGTCGAGTTCGCCTCCCTGTACGCGACTCTCGGCTCCGAAGTCACGGTCATCGAGATGACCCCCGAGATCCTCCCCTTCATGGATGACGACATGGCCGCGAAGATGCGCAAGGCGATGAAGGACATCACCTTCGAGCTCGGCTGCCGCGTCGAATCCCTCGACGGCGCCACGGTCCACTACTCCAAGGGCGAGGAGAAGAAGTCCATCGAGGCCGACGTGGTCCTCATGGCCGTCGGCCGGCGCTCGGCGACCTCAGGCTGGGGAGCCGAAGAAGCCGGACTCGAGATCAACCGCGGCATCGTCGTGGACGACTGCATGCGCACGAACCTGCCCAACGTCTGGGCGATCGGCGACGTCACCGGCCGCTCGCTCCTGGCCCACGCCGCCTACCGCATGGGCGAGATCGCCGCCGCCAACATCTGCGACCCCGAAGCCGCCAAGCGCGGCGAGGTCATGCGCTGGAGCACCGTGCCGTGGGCCGTCTACTCCAACCCCGAAGCGGCGGGCGTCGGCCTCACCGAGTCGGCGGCGAAGAAGGAGGGCCGGGAAGTCCTCGTCGGCAAGGTCCCGGCGCAGATGTCCGGCCGCTTCATCGCGGAGAACGGCTTCAAGGCCCCCGGCGAGGCGAAGATCCTCGTCGATCCGGGGACCCACCAGATCCTCGGCATCCACGTCCTCGGCGCCTACGCCGCCGAGATGATCTGGGGCGCGCAGGCCGTCCTCGAGATGGAACTCACCGTCGAAGACCTCCGGCAGCTCGTCTTCCCCCACCCCACAGTTTCCGAAGTCATCCGCGAAGCGGCCTGGGCCGTCAAGCTCTGAAACCCCACCGAGAAAGAAGCAAGCCAACATGACGAAGTCACTCATCGTCGATCCCGCCAAGGTGCGTGCGGCCGGCCGCGTCGAGTTCCCCGAGGTCCCCGTCAACCAGTACGCCTTCGACCTCGACACCGAGCTCGGGCGCTACGGCCGTGACGGCATGGTCAACATGCTCCACGACATGATCGTCGTCCGGACCTTCGAATCGATGCTCGACTCGATCAAGAAGACCGGCGAATGGCAGGGCATCGCCTACAACCACAAGGGCCCGGCCCACCTCGGCATCGGTCAGGAATCCGCCTACGTCGGCCAGGCGGCCGTCCTCACCCCCGATGACCAGGTCTTCGGATCGCACCGCTCGCACGGCGAGATCCTCGCCAAGTGCTACTCCGCGATGCGCCAGATGCCGGCCGACCGGCTCGAGGCGATCATGAAGGACTTCCTCGGCGGCGAGACCCTCTCCTTCGCCGAGAAGATCGACTACGCGGACACCGCCGAGCTCACCGAGAACTTCATCCTCTTCGGCGCCCTCGCCGAGATCTTCGCCCGCAAGGCGGGCTTCAACCGCGGCCTCGGCGGTTCGATGCACACCTTCTTCCTGCCCTTCGGGTCCTACCCGAACAATGCGATCGTCGGCGGCTCCGCCCCGGTCGCCAACGGCGCGGCCCTCTTCAAGCGGATCAACCGCAAGCCCGGCATCGTCGTCTCCAACGTCGGCGACGCCGCGCTCGCCTGCGGCCCGGTCTGGGAGGCCATGAACTTCGCCGCCATGGACCAGTTCCGCACGCTGTGGCGCGAGGAGGACGGCGGCAACCCGCCGATCCTGTTCAACTTCTTCAACAACTTCTACGGCATGGGCGGCCAGACCTTCGGCGAGACCATGGGCTACGACATCCTCGCCCGCGTCGGCGCGGCCCTCAACCCCGAGGCCATGCACGCCGAGCGCGTCGACGGCATCAACCCCCTCGCCGTCGCCGATGCGGTCTCCCGCAAGAAGAAGATCCTCGAGGAGGGCCGCGGCCCCGTCCTCATGGACACCATCACCTACCGCTTCTCGGGCCACTCGCCCTCGGACGCGTCCTCGTACCGCACGAAGGAAGAGGTCGAGCTCTGGGAGAACGTCGACTGCATCAAGGAGTACTCCGAGCTCCTCATCTCCAACGGCCTGACCACGCAGTCCGACATCGACGACTACAGCGCGGCCCTCACCGAGAAGCTCGTCAAGGTCCTCAAGCTGGCGATCGATGAGGAGAACTGCCCGCGAGTCGCCGACGGCTACATCGATACCGTGATGTTCTCCAACACCCCCACGGAGAAGATGGCCGAGGGCGAGGCCGAGATCGACCTCGCCGACAACCCGCGCGTCAAGGCCCTCGAGAAGAAGGTCCGCACCGCCTTCGATGAGAACGGCAAGCCGGTCTCGAAGATGAGGATGTACCAGTTCCGCGACGGCCTCTTCGAAGCGATGCTCCACCGCTTCAAGGAGGACCCGACGATGGCGGCCTGGGGCGAGGAGAACCGCGACTGGGGCGGCGCATTCGCCGTCTACCGCGGCCTCACCGAGGCCCTGCCGTACCGCCGCCTCTTCAACTCGCCGATCGCCGAGGCCTCGATCGTCGGCGCGGGCGTGGGCTACGCGATGGCCGGCGGCCGCGCGGTCGTCGAGCTCATGTACTGCGACTTCCTCGGCCGAAGCGGCGACGAGGTCTTCAACCAGATGGCCAAGTGGCAGTCGATGTCCGCCGGCCTGCTCAAGATGCCGCTCGTCCTGCGCGTCTCCGTCGGCAACAAGTACGGCGCCCAGCACTCCCAGGACTGGTCGGCCCTCACTGCCCACATCCCCGGCCTCAAGGTCTACTTCCCGACCACGCCGACCGATGCGAAGGGCATGCTCAACCTCGCCCTGCGCGGCACCGACCCGGTCGTCTTCTTCGAGTCCCAGCTCCTCTACGACAAGGGCGAGGAGTTCGAGCCCGGCGGCGTTCCCGAGGGCTACTACGAGACCCCCGAGGGCGAGCCGGCGATCCGCCGCGAAGGCACCGACATCACGATCGCGGGCTACGGCGCCACGATCTACCGGGCCCTCGAGGCCGCCGACATCCTCCAGGAGAAGTACGGCATGAGCGCCGAGGTCATCGACCTGCGCTTCGTCGCCCCGCTCAACTACGACAAGCTCATCGCCTCGGTGAAGAAGACCGGCCGCCTGCTCCTGACCTCGGATGCGGTCGAGCGCGGCAACTTCCTCCACACGGTCGCCGGCAACGTCCAGACCCTCGCCTTCGACGCCCTCGACGCGCCGATCGCGATCGTCGGCTCGCGCAACGGCATCACCCCGGGCCCCGAGTTGGAGTCCTACTTCTTCCCCCAGCCCGAGTGGATCATCGATGCGATCCACGAGCGCATCGTCCCGCTCCCGGGGCACGTGCCCTCCACCAACCAGACCGAGGGCGAGATCGCCCGTCGTAACCGCCTCGGTCTGTGAGGCCTCCCGGCGGGCGGGCTCGACCTGCCCGCCGGGCCCCGCCCTCGTCCCACTTCCCCGCGCGGACCCGCCCTCGTCGCCCAGGACCGGGCTCGCTCCGCGCACACGTCAACCCCCACGCTCACGAGGAACCGATGGACGCCACCAATGACGCGCGCCTGACCCAGGCAGAGCGCCTCGAAGCCCTGAAGGCCGCGATCCGAGGCGAGGCCTTCCCCGATTGGGTCGCCGAATCGAACAACCACATTCACACGTGCTACTCCTTCAGCCCCTACACGCCGACGGAGGCCGCGCTGCGCGCCCGTCGCGCAGGGCTGCGCGTCGTCGGCTCGGTGGACCACGATTCCATCGGAGCCGCGGCCGAGATGACCGCCGCCTGCCGCGCCCTCGGCATGGGGTCGGTCACCGGCTTCGAGATCCGGGCCTTCTTCGACCCGGACGGCCCCTTCGCGACCCGCAAGCTCAACAATCCGGACTCCGAGGGCATCGCCTACATGACCGTGCAGGGCGTTCCCGCCCCCGCGCGCGAGAAGGTCGCCGAGTGGCTCGCGCCGAAGCGCGCCGCACGCCTCGAACGGACCCTGAAGATGGCCGCCGCCGCGAACGGGATCCTCGAAGGGCTCGGCCTCGATCCCTTCGACCCGCAGGCCGACATGGTCGGCATCTCCCAGTACGACAACGGGGGCGGCATCACCGAGCGCCATCTGCTCGCCGCGATGGCGACCTCGCTCATCAAGGGCTTCGGCCGCGGCCCCTCCCTGGTCGAGGGCCTGGAGAAGATGGGGGTTTCGATTCCCCCCACCCTGGTCGGCGCCCTCGGCGACGCCGACAACCCGCACCTCATGTTCGACCTCCTCGGCCTGCTCAAGGCCGAATACCTCGATCGGATCTACATCCAGCCCGGCGACGAGCTCCCGACGGCCGCCGAGGTCGTCGCCTTCGCCGATTCGATCGGCGCGATCGCCACTTACGCCTACCTCGGCGACGTGTCGGCCTCGCCCACGGGCGACAAGAAGGCCGAGAAGTTCGAGGACGAGTTCCTCGACGAGCTCTTCGAGAAGCTGGAGGAGCTCGGCCTGCGCGCCGTCACCTACATGCCGCCGCGCAACACCGCCGCCCAGCTCGCGCGCATCCACGAGCTCGCGCTCAAGCACGGCATGCTCGAGATCTCCGGCGTCGACATCAACCAGCCCCGCCAGCAGTTCAACTGCCCCGAACTGCGCGCCCCCGAGTTCGCCGACCTCAACGAGGCGACGTGGGCGATGGTCGCCCACGAGGCCCTGAGCTCCATCGACCCCGGGCTCCACCTGCTCGGCTCGGGGCGCATGAGCCCCGAACGCCTGGCCGAGCGCATCGCGGACTACGCCCCCCTGGGCCGCGCGATCGCCGATGGCGCCGACCCCGCAGAACTCGCCGCAACGGCCCCCAGGGCCTGAGCGGTCACGCACAGTACTCCGGCCGATCATCGCTGTCGGCCCGCCATGGAAGGACACATCATGACTCATGCGCCCCTCGTCAGGGGACTCTTCCTGGGTGCGCTCGCCCGCCCGGTGATCGTCCGCGCCACGCAGGCTCCCGCGGCCCTCGACCTCGGCGACGATCCGCGCGCCATCGACCCCGCCTCCCTGGCCGGGACCGATCTGCCCGTCGTCGTCTCCGTCGGAGGCGAGACCTATGAGGTCACCGGCCAGGCCGTTTCCGACCGGGCCATCACCGGCCGCGTCGCCCTCGTCACCGGCGGGGCGCAGGGCTTCGGCGCAGAGATCGCCAAGGGCCTGGTCGACCAGGGCTGCTTCGTCTACATCGCCGACCTCAACGCCGAGGGCGCGAGCGCGAAGGCCGCCGAACTCGGTGAACTCGCCCACCCGATCGCCGTCAACGTGGCCGACGAGGACTCGGTTTCGGCGATGGTCGAAGAGATCGAGCGCGTCACGGGCGGTCTCGACCTCGTCGTCTCGAACGCGGGCATCGTCCGCGCCGGCTCCGTCCTCGAGCAGGACACCGCCGCCTTCCGCCTGTCGACCGACATCAACTACGTCGCCTTCTTCCTCGTGACGAAGCACTTCGGCGGCCTCCTGGCCCGTCAGTACGAGACTTCGGGCGGATGGCTCACCGACATCATCCAGATCAACTCGAAGTCCGGACTCGTCGGCTCGAACAAGAACGCCGCCTACGCGGGCTCGAAGTTCGGGGGCATCGGCCTCGTCCAGTCCTTCGCCCTCGAGCTCGTCGAGCACGGCGTGAAGGTGAACGCGATCTGCCCGGGCAACTTCTACGACGGGCCGCTGTGGTCCGACCCGGTCAAGGGCCTCTTCGTCCAGTACCTCGAGTCGGGCAAGGTCCCCGGCGCGACGACCGTCGAAGAGGTGAAGGAGGCCTATGTCTCGAAGGTCCCGATGCGCCGCGGTGCGAACGGACTCGACGTGCTCCGCGCGATCTTCTACCTCGTCGAACAGGCCTATGAGACCGGCCAGGCCCTGCCGGTGACCGGCGGCCAGGTCATGCTCAACTGACGCTCGAGCGCCGACCGGCCATCGGGCGGCGCGCACCCGACAGGCGATACCGCCCCCACCTCCAAGCGAAGGACGCGACATGCCCACCTATCCCGAATCGCAGTACGCAATCCAGATCGTCGGCAAGGACGAGTTCATCGTCAACGATCGCAAGCCGATCGATCCGGTCGGCCCGCATCAGATGATGCTCGAGGTCGAGGCCTGCGGTATCTGCTTCTCCGATACGAAGCTCCTCCACCAGTTCGATTCGCACCCGCGCAAGTCGGAGGTGATCGCGGGCATCGATCTCGAGGCCCTCGCTGAAATCCCCGGCTATCGCCCCGGAACCCAGCCGACGACCCCCGGGCACGAGCCTGTCGCCCGCGTCGTCGAGGTCGGTGAGAAGGTCACGCACTTCAAGGTCGGCGACCGCGTCCTCGTCCAGGCGGACTGGAAGCACCTGCGGACCGCGAAGTCGAACGGGGCCTTCGGGTACAACTTCGACGGCGCCCTCGAGGAGTTCGTCGTCGTCGACGAGCGCTGCGTCGTATCGCCCGAGGGCGAGGAGTTCCTCATCCACGTCAGCGATGGCCCCTCGGCGGCGGCCGTCGGCCTCATCGAGCCCTGGGCGACGGTCGAGGGCTCCTACGCGTGGGCCGAACGCGATCACATCGCCGACGGGGGCGCGCTCCTGGTCGTGGGCGAGGGCTCCGTCGATTCGCTGACGGCCGAGCACGCCCCCGCCTCGGTGGAGCGCGTCGAGGCCTCCGTGGCGGCGCTCGACGCCCTCGAGGGCCGGGCCTTCGACGACATCGTCGCCTTCACCGCCGATCCCGAGGTCATCGAGAAGGCGTCGCTGCTGCTCGGGACCCGCTCGGTGATGTGCGTCGTCCTGAACGGCGGGACGATCTCCCGGAAGGTGTCCTTGGACATCGGCCGCGTCCACTACGACTTCATCCGCTTCTGCGGCACGACCGGGTCGGACCCGGCGGAGGGCTACGCGTGGATCCCCGCCAACGGCGATCTGCGCGAGAACGACAAGTGCGCCTTCATCGGCGCCGCGGGCCCGATGGGCGTCATGCACACGATGCGCGCCGTCACCTCGGGCGTGCCCGGGCTCAGCGTGGTCGGCACCGACCTGTCGGATGAACGGCTCGAGAACCTCAAGAAGGTCGTCGGCCCGACCGCCGAGGAGAACGGCGTGCCCCTCGAGATCCTCAACACCTCGACGAGCCCCCTCGAGTACGGCTACACCTACGTCACCTGCCTGGTGCCCGTGCCGCCTCTCGTCTCCCAGGCCGTCGACATGTGCGCCGAGGGCGCGATCCTCAACGCCTTCGCCGGCATCCCGGCGGGGACCTTCGGCGACTTCGACCTCCAGGGCATCATCGAGCGCAGGATCTTCATGCTCGGCACCTCCGGCTCGGATGTGTCCGACATGCGCACGGTCCTGCGCAAGATCGAGGCGGGGATCATCGACACGACGATCTCCCTGTGGGCGGTCACCGGCATGGCCGGTTTCGGCGATGCGATCAACGCGGTGATGGATCGGACCTCGGGCGGCAAGATCATGGTGTTCCCGAAGCTCCACGATCTCGGTCTGACGCCGGTGTCCGAGCTCGCCGAGAAGTTCCCCGAGGTCGCGGCGAAGCTGGAGAACGGTCTGTGGACAAAGGCGAGCGAGGAGGCGCTGCTCGCGACGGCGAAGTGAACGTCAGCGTCTGAGCCTTCAACCTGAGCCTTAACGGCGCCTTCGGCCCCGTCCTCCTTGAGCGAGGGCGGGGCCGAAGGCTTCGCAGGACGGGTGGGAAGCGCGCTATCTCAAGAAGAGGGCTTCGACGAGGAGTTCGAGTTCGGAGGAGAGCGCCCGCTCGGCGAGGATCCTCGACATCTGCACCGGGTGGTCGGTGATGACCCCGTCGGCGGATGAGGCGGCGAAGCGGCGCATCGAGTCCTCGGAGTTGACGGTCCAGACGAAGACCTTCTTGCCGACGGCGTGCGCCGATTCGACGAGGGATTCGGAGAAGACCCCTTCTTCCATCACGAGGTGGTCGGAGGGGATGCCCTCGGGGCTGCCGAAGGAGAAGAAGTAGAGGTAGCCGGTCGCGAGCTCGGGCCGGGTCGTCTCGATGGTGCGGATGAGGTCGAGACTGAGCGAGAGGAGGACGACCTGATCCGTCATGCCCCGAACCCGGACCATCTCGGCGACGTCCTCGGCCATGCGGCGATCCGCCGTGGCGCCTTTGAGTTCGATGAACAGCCCGATGCGGTCCTTCGCGGCGTCGAGCATCTCCTCCAGGGAGGCGACGGGGCGCGAGGGGGAGCCTGGGGTGAAGGCATTGGCGATCGAGAGTGAGCGGATCTCCTCCAGGGTCATTTCTTGCGTCGAAGAGGATCGTCCCGCGACGCGCGAGAAGGTGCTGTCGTGATTGATGACGTAGCGGCCGTCGCGGGTTCGCTGGACGTCGATCTCCGCCCAGGCCACGCCCTCGCGGATCGCTCCTTCGAGGCCGGCGAGCGAGTTCTCCGCGTCGAGGTCGCCGCCCGCGCGGTGGGCGACGATCTGTATCTTCTCGCCGCCGCTCGTGCCCCTCGCTTCGACGCTGAGCGCCCCGGATGCGAGGAGCGCGCAGGAGGCGGTGAAGAGGATGAGGGCGGAGGAGGAGAGCGCGAGGAGGGACCTCAGGGCGCGGCCTCCGCTCGGCCGTGGGGCCCTTGCGGTACGAGGGGTGATCTCAGGGGTTTCGTTGCAGGCGAAGCGCCGGACGACCACGCGGAGCTGGAGGGGGACTGCGATGAGGAGCAGGAGGAGCGGCAGGCCCGTGAAGAGGCCGCTGAGGAAGAGCAGGGAGAATCGCTCGAGGGCGGAGGATGCGGGGAAGAAGGAGACAAGCAGACCAGTCGCCCCCGCTGCGAGGCCGCTGAGGAGCAGGGCGCCGAGAACGAAGGGGGCTGCGAGGATCAGGGCGTCGAGGAGGAGGCCTTTCCAGTCGGCGCTGACGAAACGGATCGAGGCGAGCATCGCGCGGCCGGGGGTGAGGTTCTTCATGAGCATCGCGGGGATCGTCGCGATGAGGAGGAATGCGAGAAGGGCGATCGTGATGAGGGCGGCCCCGTAGAGCGCGGAATGGAGGCGGTTGCCGGCGATCGCCTCGGTGATGAAGGCGGGGACTTCGAGCCAGTCGAGCGCCTCGATTCTCGGTCCGATCCGCACGAGCGGCGCGATGACGAGGATGTAGGGGACGAGGAGCAGGGCGCTCGGGTGGAGGAGGCGGGGGAAGGTCTTGAGCGCCGAGAGCAGGAGGGCCCGCGCGTTCGGAACGGGTCTTCCTTCGAGGCGGGCCTGAGCGGCGACGACGTAGGCGACGACGTCGAGAACGAGGAGGAGGGCCGCCAGGAGGAGGGAGAGGAGGATCGCCGCGAAGCCCGGGGCGCTCAGCAGGAAGCCGCGCGCGTCCCCGGAGGTGAATGCGGCCCGTCCGCTTCTCGCGAGCAGGAAGGTGAGGGCGACCCGGTACGCGGGGAGGAGGATGAGCAGCGCGATCGATTTGGAGAGCACGATGTAGCGCAGGTAGAGCCACAGATCGTCACTGAGACCGCGGAAGAGGAGGGGCAGTCGCTCGGGGTGTCGACGTGCTTTCGAGGAGGGGGACGTGTGCGGCACGGGCGTTTCTCTCCGGGTGGGTGAGGTGAGGGCGGGCCTCGATGCTACTCGAGGACGATGATTCCTGGCGATCGTCTTCGTCGAGGGCGATCGTGATCGCTCCTCGTGAAACGGCCCCGTCCTCGTCGACGAGGGCGGGGCCGTTGAGGGCTTCAGCGGGCGGAGGTCCGTGTCATCGCCCTGAGCCGGGGTTCACTGCCAGTAGTCGAGCTTCTCGGTGATGCCGATGTCCGCCGAGTGGAAGACCGGGTCCTTGCCCTCGCGGCGCTGCTTGACGTAGTCGTTGGCGGCGTCGAAGGCCTTCTTGCCGAGGATGAGGATGACGGGCAGGTTGATGAACGCCATGAGGCCCATGAGGATGTCGCCGATGTTCCAGGCGAGGGCGAACTCGAGGAGGGCGCCCGCGAAGACCAGGAGCGAGGCGACGGCCCGGAAGACCTGGAGCGCCCAGATCGGGATCTGGCGGTCGCCGGCGAGGAAGCGGAGGTTGACCTCCGCGTAGTAGAAGTTGCCGATGATCGTCGTGAATCCGAAGAGGAGCAGGGCGAAGGAGGTGAAGGGCACGGCGAATCCGCCCAGGGCCGTCGCCATCGACTGGGCGACGAGGGGGGCGCCTTTGAGTTCCTCACTGCCTTGAACGCCGGAGGAGAGGATGACGAAGGCGGTGATCGTGCAGATGATCATCGTGTCGATGAACACGGAGAGCATCTGGACGAGGCCCTGCTTGACCGGGTGCGAGACGGAGGCGGTGGCTGCGGCGTTCGGCGCGGAACCGACACCGGCCTCGTTGGAGTAGAGGCCGCGCTTGATGCCGTGCATCATCGCAGAGCCCGCGAAGCCGCCGAAGATCGCCTGGAAGTCGAAGGCGGACGTGAAGATCTGGCCGAACATCGCCGGGATGTTCTGGTAGTTGAAAACGATGACGATGATGCCCGCGATCAGGTAGATGACGGCCATGATCGGCACGAGGACGCCCGCGACGTTGGTGAGGCGGCGGGTGCCGCCGAAGATGGAGATCGCCATCGCGATGGCGAGAACGCCGCCGAGGAGGTAGGGGGTCCACGAGGCGTGGAACCAGGAGTACTGGGTGAAGGCGTCGACGACGTTGAAGGAGGCGAGCATGTTGAAGCCGCCCATGTAGGTGAGGATGAGGGCGATGGCGAATACGACTGCGAGCCAGCGCTGTTTGAGGGCGATCTGGATGTAGTAGGCCGGGCCGCCGATGGAGTGGTCGTCCTTGCCGTACCCGCGCTTCTTGTAGATCTGGGCGAGGGTCGATTCGACGAAGGCGGAGGCGCCGCCGAGGGTTGCGATGACCCACATCCAGAAGACCGCGCCCGCGCCGCCCAGTGCGATGGCCGTTCCGACGCCCGCGATGTTGCCGATGCCGACGCGCGAGGCGGTCGAGACCATGAGGGCGCGGAAGGAGGAGACCTCGTCCTTCTCGTGGGGCGGTTCGGTGACGACGCGAACGGCTTCGCGGAACATCCGCAGCGGCAGGGCGCGTGAACGGATGAAGAAGTAGAGTCCCGCGCCGATGAGGAGGGTCACGAGGATGTAGGTGTAGAGCGCGTCGGAGACGAGTGTGAGGTAGCCGTTGATGATGTCGCTCAAGGTTTTCGGTTCAGAAGACATGATCGATCTCTTGACTGAAGATGGGGGTCGCCGGAGCTGTGGCGACGATGACCCGCTTACTGTACCGGAATGGTCAAGGGCGGGTCACGTTTTTCCATTTCGATGGCCATAGGCGCTCTTGCCTTTGGTCATTTCTTCATTGATGAGGGCGAGGCTGTCCGGGATCGGGGTCAGGCGAGCGAGAGGAAGAGCCTTTCGAGTTCGCCCACCTTCTCGCGGGTGTCGTCCTCGTTGAGGCAGTCGCGCATGGCGCCGGAGATGATGGAGAAGCCCGCGCGCTGGAGGGCGGAGTTGACGGCCGCGAGCTGCGTGACGACGTCGCGGCACTCCTTCTCCTCTTCGACGGCGCGGATGACCGCGTCGAGTTGGCCGCGTGCGCGCTTGAGCCGGTTGAGGACTTTGCGCCTTGCGGCTTCGCGTTCCGCTTCGTCGTCCTGGGGGAGGGGGGACTCGATGTTCACTGCTGATGCTCCTTCGCGGTGCGGTCGTCTCCTGGTGGCGGTGCGTGGGATCCTCTGCGCGAGCCCTTGCCGGAAGAATACCCCCGGGGGTATGGTCTTCTCAAGATCGTCACCGACTTGAAGGAGTCGAAGGACTCATGAACACCATCGTCGTCATCGGCGGCGTCGCAGCGGGGATGAGTTGCGCCGCCAGGCTGCGCCGCCTCGATGAGAAGGCGCGCATCATCGTCCTGGAGAAGGGCGACGACATCTCCATCGCCTCCTGCGGCCTTCCCTACTTCGTCTCCGGGGAGATCGAGCAAGAGCGCTCGCTCCGGGTCCAGACCCCCGCCTCGATCGGGGCGTCCCTGAACCTCGACATCCGGGTCGGCCATGAGGCCCTCTCCATCGATCGGGAGCGCAGGACCGTGCGAGTCCGATCCTCGGCGGGGGAGGAGGATCTCTCATACGACGCACTCCTCCTCGCGCCCGGCGCGCGCGGAGTCGAGCTCCCCATTCCCGGAATCGGCCTTCCTCAGGTGCGGACGCTGCGATCGATCCCCGATGCCGTCGAGGTGGCGGGAATCGCGAGGAGCGGCGGGCGCGCCGTCGTCATCGGCGCGGGCTTCATCGGACTCGAAGCGGCTGAAGCCCTCGCGATCGCCGGAATGGAGGTCGCCCTCGTCGAGGGGACGGACCATGTCCTTCCCCCCGTCGAAGAAGAGCTCTCCGCCCTCGTCCTCGACGAACTCGAAGGGCTCGGGCTCAAAGTGATCGAATCCGCCCGAGTCACCGGAATCGAAGAAGCCGGGCAGGGCGCGCGCGTCCTCATCGAAGGAGTCGATCCCCTCGAAGCCGATCTCGTCCTCGTCGCAGTCGGCACCCGGCCCCGCTCCGAACTGGCCGAAGCGGCCGGACTCGAGCTCCAGCGAGGGGCCATCGTCGTCGACGAGCGCGGGCGCACCTGCGATCCGAGGATCTGGGCCGCCGGCGATGCCGTCCTCTCCCGCAGCGCGACGACCGGGGCCCTGCGCCCGATCCCTCTCGCAGGGCCCGCCAGCCGTGCGGGCAGGCGGATCGCCGACGACATCATCTCGGTCATCGGGGCCGAGGGCGCAGCGGCTCCCCGTGAAGCGGAGGCCAAGGCGATCGCCGCGCCCCTCGGCACAGCGATCGTCCGGGTCGGACGTCTCCAAGTCGCCATGACGGGGGCGAATTCCCGTGAACTCTCGCAAGCGGGGGTGCCCTTCCGGACGATCCACGCCCACCACAATCAGCACGTCGCCTACTTCCCGGGTGCGCAGATGATGGCGCTCGTCGTCCACGTCGGTGAAGACGGGGCGATCCTCGGCGCGCAGGGAGTCGGCAGGGACGGCGTCGACCGTCGGATCGACGTCCTCGCCACCGCGATCCGAGCGGGCCTCAAGGCGGAGGACCTCGTCGACCTCGACCTCGCCTATTCGCCTCCCTTCGGAGCGCCGAAGGATCCCGTCAACATGGTCGGCATGGTCGCGGAGAATCTGGACTCCGGTCTGCTCGAGCTCTGCTACCCGTGGCAGCTCGAGGACATGCGGCGAAGCCATCTCGTCCTCGACGTCCGCCGACCCGATGAGATCGAGCGCGGGCCCAGGGTTCCGGGGGCCCTCGGAATCGCCCACACCGAACTGCGCGAGCGCCTGGACGAAGTCCGAGAAGCCGCGGGCGGAAGGCCCGTCCTCGTCCACTGCGCCGCCGGAGTGCGCTCCTACCTCGCGCACCGGGTGCTCGCCGAGGCCGGGTTCGCCTCGACCTCGCTCTCGGGCGGAATGAACACTCTCAAAGCATGGGCGAAGCGCCACCCCGGAACGCTCGAGTACTGACGGCTCCCGCGGTGCTCTGCCGTCCCGTGCGTTGCGCTCCGGGTTGCCGGGTGGCGGGTTCCGGCTCCCCGGGCGGCCCTTGCGCCTTCCCGGGCGGCCGGTTCCGCGTGGGGCGCGGGCCGTGAACGGCTACCGCTCGTGAGCGGGCGCAGAACGTGAGCGGACACCGCTCTCGGATGAGCGCAGATGAAGCGCATTCCGATCGCTTCGCATGTGAAACCTGTAATCGAAGGTCATCGATTCCGATCCATAGAAGGTCATCGATTCCGATCCGCGGGGGCGGACCGGAAGAACAAGGAGGAAATGCAATGTGTCGACCAGTGAGCTGCAAGGTCTGCGGAAAGACCACCTGGGCCGGATGTGGCCAGCACGTCGACTCGGTCAAGGCCGGCGTGCCCGCCGGGCAATGGTGTCCGGGGCACACGGAGGAGGAGAAGAGCGCCGCATCGGCGGGTTCTGGATTCTTCTCCTGGCTGACCGGGGGGAGGAAGTAGGAACTCTCGCGGGGGCGCGGCGCACATGCGCCGAGTT
>NZ_JBNOYB010000042.1:0-12340 GCF_050312375.1 Schaalia sp. | reverse complement strand
ATACTCGGACTCCGAAGAGTCCGCCCCCACCCGCATTCCGCCGATCGCTCCCCCGTTTCGAGGGGATCGGCCTCAGTTGTGCGAGACCACCGTCGTACCGATGTCCGCCCAGTCGAAGACGACCTTCGCCGCCGACACCGGCATGTTGAGGCATCCGTGCGAGCCCTCGGGTCCGGACCATCCGAAGCTCGACAGCCACGGAGCCCCGTGCATCGCATAGGAACCGGTGAAGTAGGTGACCCAGGGCACGTTCGGGGCCACGTAGGGCGTGCCGTCGACGTTCGTGCCGCGCATCGTCTGGGACTCGTATTTGAGGTAGACGTGGTAGGTGCCGGTCACCGTGGGGGTCTTGGGGGCTCCGGGGACCATGGCGAAGGGGCCGCCGACGACGGTGGCGCCCTCGTACAGCGTGATCGTGGTCGCCGACAGGTTGATGTCGACCCACTTCTCACCGGGGGCCGCCTGATAGACGAGGTTCTCCGCGCCCTCCGCGACGAGGCGCTCCTCGAAGGTCGGGGCGACTTCGTCGTAGGTGATCTCGCCCGAGTAGGCCTGTCCCGAGTCGAGGGCGGCGACCAGGGCGTCCGCGAGGGCGTCCGCGTTGTTGGCGGTCCTGCCGGCGACGCCCTCCTTCGCGACGGCCAGCACCGCGCCCTGGGTGTTGACGTTGTGGATGCCGTTGACGACTTCGATGTTCGTGTCCTCGACGGTGGACTTCACCCAGGCCTGCGACTTCGCGGCATCGACCGACACCTTCACGGTGCCGTCGTCTTGCGGATCGGTCTTCACCCACGAGGCCTTGTCGGCGGCGGAGGCTTCGAATGCGTCAACGCCGTCGGTGAGGGCGACCCCGAGGGCGACCATCGCGTTGGCGGCATCAGCTGCGGCCGAAGCCGCTTCGCTCGTCACCTTCGGGCTCACCTCGCGGACCTCGAGCGAATGAGAGCCCGAGGCGAGGGCGGCGCCCTGGGCCATCACGGCCTCCTTGACGGCCTCCTCATCGACGAGCGATCCGGAAGCGGACTGCGTCGCGGTGAAGGTCACGCCGTCCTCTCCGAGGAGCACCTCCGCCTCCCGGACGGGGGTGCCCGTGGTGGCGGCGAGCTCGGTCGCGAAGGAGGCGAGGGCCTTCTCATCCGTCTTGAGGACCGGTGTCACATCCTGTGAAGTGAAGAGAGCGCCGATCTTCGAAGCGAATCCCGCATTGGCCGCGAAGACGGCATCCGCGGTCTTCTCCGCGTCCACCGTGACACCCGCATCGGCGAGGCTCGCCTCGGTAGCGGTGCCGTTGATGTCGAAGGTGACCTTCGTGTCCGCGGCGCGCCGCTCGATCAGGGAGACGACTTCGTCGCGGGACATGCCGGTCACGGATTCACCCGCGACCGCGACGCCGGGAAGCGCCCGCTCGGCGTAAGAGATCGCGTATCCAGCGGTGGCGCCGACGAGGACGACGACCAAAGCGGCGACCGAGGCGATCGCCACCTTCATCTTTGTCGAAATTCGCGTAATCATCGGGCTCATGGTATCCCGCTGCGACTGCACGCGCCCGCAGGGTCCTCGTTTTCACCGTGGGGCGCGCGCCACAGAAGCGGCGAAGAGGCGCACAACTTCGCAGTTCTTCAGCGGACGGCCTAGGCTGTTCGGGTCGAATCGGAAGGCCGAACAGGCCTTCACCGTCCGCCCCACGTTCATCGCCCAGGAGGTCCCGATGTCCCCAGCGCGCATCCTCGTCGTCCCCGGCGGCACGCGGATCGGGGCCGTCGCCCTCGCGAATGCGGCGATCCACAAGCTCGTCGAACTCCACGAGGAACGTCTCGCGGACCCCGGGCACCCGGCGCCCCGCACGCTCGTCGCCCTCCGCGATCCTGACGAGGTACCGCCCTCGTCGCTCAGGCAGAGCGCGGCGACGCCCGCGCAGGCCTTCCCCGCGGAGCGCTTCCCCGCCCTGGCGGAGCGGATCGACGACCCCTCCTTCTTCGAGGGCGTGGACCTCATCGTCTCGACCTCCGGCTCGACCTCAGGATCGCCCCGCCTCGTCGGCCTCTCGATCGAATCCCTCGTGGCCTCCGCGAATGCCACCCATCGTGCGCTGAAGGGGCCCGGACGCTGGATCCTCGCACTCCCCGCGCACCACATCGCGGGGGCGATGGTCCTCGTGCGGGCCGCCGTCGCCGACACCGCCCCCCTCATCGTCGACAGTCCGGGCACCTTCGATCCGAAGGCCCTCCTTCCGGCGATCGCGGGTGCGACCCAGGACCAGGGCGTGCCCGGATACCTGTCGCTCGTCCCCACGCAGCTCGCCGCCTGCCTCGAGGCGGGCGAGGAGGTGCTCGCCCCGATGCGCGCCCTCGCCGCGATCCTCGTCGGCGGGGCGGCGACCCGCAACGGCCTGCTCGAACGCGCCGAGCACGCCGGCCTCAAGGTCGTGACGACCTACGGCATGACGGAGACCTGCGGCGGGTGCGTCTATGACGGCGTGCCCCTCGAAGGGGTCCAGGTCCGAGCCGTCGACCGCGACGGCTCGAGCCGCCTGGCGATCTCCGGCCCGGTCCTCATGACCCGCTATCTCGACGCCGATCCCCCCTTCTTCGACGAGGGCGGCAGCACCTGGCTCCTGACGGGCGATCTCGGAGTCATCACCGGCGGCGGTCTGGTGCGCGTCGAAGGGCGGGCCGACGACGTGATCGTCACGGGAGGGCTCTCGGTCGCACCGGGGCAGGTCCTGTCCGCGCTCCTGTCGGCGCCCGGGATCGCGGACGCGTGGGTGACCTCGACCCCGGACGAGAAGTGGGGGGAGATCGTCACCGCGATCGTCGTCCCAGCGGAGATGCCGACCTCGCCCGAGCAGATGGCGGAGCTCGGGCGCGCGCTCCGCGACCACGTCGGCTCCCGCATCGGCCGCGCCTACGCGCCCCGGCGCGTCGTGGCCGCCGATGCCCTGCCCTCCCTCAACGGGGTGAAGGTCGACAGGATCCGCGCGCGCGGGATCGCCGAGGACGAGGACCGGCCCGAACGCGACTGGCGCAGGTGACCCGCGAAGAGCGCCCCCGCTTGTGAATCGCCCGAGACGGCAAGGAGTTTGAGAGATGGCGACCCTACCCCAGTGGATCGAAGGCGCTCGTCCGCGCACCCTCCCCGCAGCGGCCTCCCCCGTGATCCTCGGATCCGCGGCGGCCCACCACCTCGGCGGATTCGACCCGCTGCGCGCACTGCTCGCCCTCGTCGTCGCCCTCGCCCTGCAGATCGGCGTCAACTACTCGAACGACTACTCCGACGGGATCAGGGGCACCGACGCGGAGCGGAAGGGGCCACTGCGCCTGACCGGTTCGGGCCTGGCCGCGCCGAAGTCCGTCCTCGGCGCCGCCCTGGGCTTCTACGCCCTCGCGGGCCTGGCCGGGCTGGCCCTCCTCGCCCTGTCCGGGCAGTGGCTCCTCCTCATCCCCGGGATCCTCGCGGTGCTCGCCGGGTGGTTCTACACGGGCGGACGGACCCCTTACGGATACATGGGCGTCGGCTTGTCCGAACTCTTCGTCTTCGTCTTCTTCGGCCTCATGGCCTGCGTGGGGACGACGTGGACGCAGATCCCGGAAGCGCCGGCCTGGCTGTGGGGACTCGCCTCGGCGCTCGGCCTCCTCTCGGTCGCCCTCCTCATGGTGAACAACATCCGGGACATCCCCTCCGACACCGAGTCCGGGAAGCGGACCCTCGCGGTGCGCCTCGGCGACGGCGCGTCCCGGAGCGTCTTCTCCGCCTGCTTCACGATCGCCGTCGTCATCCTGGGAGCCGCGCTCCACGCGCTGGGCTTCACGGTCTTCACCTCGGTCTGCCTCATGCTCCTCACCGCCCTCGGCGCCGCACCGGCCGTGCTCCCCGTCTCCACGGGCGCCGAGGGCGCGGCCCTCATCCCCGCGCTGCGCAACACGGGCCTGTTCACGCTCGCCTACGCCGTCCTCGCGAGCGTCCTCCTCCTCATCGCCTGAGCACTTCGCCGAGGGCGCAACTCCCGCAGGGGCGGCGAGGCCCCCGAGGGATAAAATTGCCGGATGCTGAGGATTCTCATCGCCATTGCCTGGATCGCCGTCACCGTGTACGCGATCGCCGACTGGTTCCGCGCGCCCGAGGAGGAACTGCCGGCGCGGATGCCCAAAGCGATGTGGCTCATCCTCATCCTCATCACGATCCCCTCCTTCTCCCTGGGCTCCATCGCCTGGATCATCCTCCGCGCCGTCTCGCGCGCCGAAGCCGGGCAGTCGCCCCTGCCCCCGATCCCGATGCCGCGCCCCCCGCAAGCGCAGCCCGAGAAGCCCCGTCCGCTCGCACCGGATGACGATCCCGAGTTCCTCTTCAGGATCGAGCGCGACATCCAGCGCGAGAAGCGGCGCAGCGCCAGATCGGGTGGCGAGGACGGCGCGGGCGAGTCCCCGGCGGCGCAGCCCGAGACGCGCGACGAGGGCGAGGACGAGGGGGCCGAGGGCGGTCGGCGCGAGTAGGCGGGCCGACGGGACCCTCAGCTCGGGGCCCTCAGCGCTTGAGGGCCGCCGCCGAATCGCCCGGAGTCATGTCCTGGGCCTCGGCGACCAGGTCCGCCGCCGGTTCGGAGTACCTGATCGCTACGAGGGTCGAACCGACGAACTCGAATGTCGTGAGCGACGCCAGCGAGCAGTGCCTCGACCAGGGCGCGTGGGCGAGGGGCTGCTTGCGCGCGAATCGGGTGAGGACCGTGATCGGGCTCTGATGCGAGACGACGAGGGCTTCGCGCCCCTCGGCGAGCCGCAGGGCGGAGGAGAGGGCCGCACTCATCCGCGCGGCGATCTGCGCGTAGGGCTCCCCCCAGCTCGGCCGCAGCGGGTTCGCGTAGTACTTGAAGTTCCCGGGCTTGAAGAAGATCATGCGATCGGAATTGACCGCTTCGCCCTCGAAGACGTTGCCCGCTTCGATCAGGCGCGGATCCGAAAGGATCGGCAGGCCGTAGGCGCGGGCCGTGGGCGCCGCGGTGAGCTGGGCGCGCAGGAGCGGCGAGGCGATCACCGCGCTGATGTCCGCGCCCTCTGCGACCAGGTGCTCCGCGACTCTTCGGGCCATCGCCCCGCCGAGTTCGGTGAGTGCGAAACCGGGGAGGCGGCCGTAGAGCACGCCTTCAGGATTGTCGACTTCACCGTGGCGCATCACGTGGATCTTCGTCGGGATCATGCCCCCAGTCTCCCACGACTCGACGAGGGGCGCGCCGGAGCGGGGCGAAGCGAAGGGCCCGGCCGATCGGCCGGGCCCTCAACACTCACTTCTTGTTGCGACGCTGGTGACGCGTCTTGCGCAGCAGCTTGCGGTGCTTCTTCTTCGCCATGCGCTTGCGGCGCTTCTTGATCACGGAGCCCATGGGGTTCCTCCCTCGTGTATGGAAAAAGATGCGCGGCGGAGGTTACCACCGCTCGTCGTTCATGCCCGAGCGGGCACAGCAGCGACCATTCTACCCGCTTCAGCCGCCGATCCCGGCCGCACGCTCATCTGTGTGATCGGCCAGACCCGAGGCGATGAGCGCGCCGACGGCCGCCTCGGGGACGCGGAAGCTCTTCCCGACCCTGATCGCGGGCATTTCTCCGGAGTGGATCAGGCGATACACGGTCATTTTCGACACGCGCATGAGTTCCGCCACCTCGGACACCGTCATGAAACGGGGTGCGGACTTCTGATCCATGAAGACTCCTGAGCTCATCAAAGCGGGACCCGGAACCCTGCGTCCTATGATTCACCCGCTTCAGGGCCATACTAGTGGTTGAGGGCGCCTTGTCGGCAACTTCGGAGGAGGAGAATCCTCCTCCCGGACGGCCGTGCGCACCCCCTCGCTCACTATCCGTAGTCTTGTGCCGATCAAGCGCTCCCGATCGGAGGAAGGACGGGCCCGTGGCGCACCACGAGAAGCCGATCGACCTGCCCCTCGGCACGACTGCGCGCGCGATGGGGGCTTCGCGCCGACGAGCCCTTTCCCCCGCATCCGCGGAGGAGTTCGATGCCGCGCCCTCGCCCCTCGTCCGCCGGGTCGGCCGCACGGATCCCGCCCCGGAGGACACCCCCGTCGACCGTTTCAAGGCGTGGTTCGTCCGCCAGGCCCGCTACGCGCCCGCGCGCCTCGCCCTCGGCGTCTTCGCGCTCATCATCGCGGTCATCACCGCGCTCCTCAGCCTGCCGATCGCGACGATCCCCCAGCGCCCGGTCTCCTTCGTCGACATCCTCTTCACCGCCGTCTCCGCAGTGTGCGTCACGGGCCTGACCACGGTGGAGACGGCGACGAGCTGGACGACCTTCGGTCAGGGCGTGATCGCCCTCGGCATCATGATCGGCGGCCTGGGCGTGATGACCCTCGCCTCGATCCTCGGCTTCGCGGTTTCGCGCCACCTCGGCCTGACCCAGCGGATGCTCGCCGCCCAGGAGACGAAGTCGGACGGACTGGGCCAGATCTCCGGACTCTTGAAAGCGGTCATCGCGACCTCGCTCACCGCCGAATCCCTCCTCTTCCTCGTCTTCCTCCCCCGTTTCCTCACGATGGGCGAAACCCTGGGCAGAGCGGTCTGGGAGGCCATGTTCATGGCGATCTCCGTCTTCAACAACGCGGGCTTCGTCATCCTCGTCGGCGGCCTCGCCCCGCACGTCTCCGATTGGTGGCTCCTCGCGCCGATCGTCCTGGGGACCTTCGTGGGCGCGATCGGCTTCCCCGTCATTCAGGACCTCGCCGCCCGGTGGCGCACTCCGAGCAAGTGGGCGCTGCACACGAAGCTCACCCTGTCCGTCTACGCGATCCTCGCGCTCGTGGGAACGGTGATGCTCGCCCTCACCGAGTGGACGAATCCGCTCACGCTCGGCTCGCTCGACACATCGACGCGCCTGCTCAACATCCTGCTCGCGGGCGTGAACTCGCGCTCCTCGGGACTGTCGGCCCTCGATGTCGGCGTCATGCGGCCGCAGACGCACTTCGTCCAGGACATCCTCATGATGATCGGCGGCGGCTCGGCGTCCACCGCGGGCGGCGTCAAGGTCACGACTTTCGCGGTGCTCGTCCTCGCGGTGATCGCCGAAGCGCGGGGCGATCAGGACATCGAGACCTTCGGGCGGCGGATCCCGCCCTCGGTCGTCCGCCTTTCGGTCGCGGTGTCCCTGCTGGGCTTGACGCTCGTCGCCGTGTCCGTGGTGGTCCTGCTGTCGCTCACGAACTACTCGCTCGACACGATCCTCTTCGAGACGATCTCCGCCTTCGCGACGGTGGGCCTGTCGACGGGCATCACCGCGACGCTGCCGCCCTTGGGCAAGTACGTGCTCATCATCCTCATGTTCGCCGGGCGGACCGGGTCGATGACCATGGCCGCGGCCCTGGCGCTGCGGGACCGTTCGCGCGTGATCCGCATGCCCGAGGAGCGCCCGATCATCGGTTAGGGGCGAGCGGCCCCGCAGTTCGACGGGGGCGCCCGGCATACCGCGTCCCACGGATCGGGCTCTTCGGGGCATAATGGCGAGCATGGCTCACGAGGATGCACGCGAACTCGCCTCCGGAACACTCGTCATCGGACTCGGTCGTTTCGGGTCGGCTGTGGCCGTGACCCTCGACAAACTGGGGTACGAGATCCTCGCGGTCGAGAAGAACCCCGCGCGCGTTCAGGCCTTCGCGGGGCGCTTCCCCCTCGTCGAAGCGGATGCGACCTCGATGGAGGCCCTCGAGCAGCTCGGGGCCCGCGAATTCCGCGCCGCAGTGGTCGGCGCCGGATCATCGCTCGAGTCCTCAGTGCTCATCACCGCGAATCTCGTCGACATGGGGATGCCCTCGATCTGGGCGAAGGCGATCTCCCGGGAGCACGGCCGGATCCTGAGGAGGATCGGCGCCCACCACGTCATCTATCCGGAGTTCGACGCGGGCCAGCGCACGGCTCACCTCGTCGGCGGCCGGATGATCGACTACATCGAGATGGAGAAGGACGGCTTCGCGATCATGAAGCTGCGGCCCCCCAAAGAGGTGCACGGCTTCACGGTGGAGGACCTGGATCTTCGAGGGCGCTACGGCGTGAATCTGCTGGGCGTCCTGCGCCCGGGGACCCCCTTCGAGTACGCGACCTCGAAGACGCGCATCAACCCCGAGGACATCATCATCGTGTCCGGCGATGCCCGTCTGCTCGAGTACTTCGCGAACCGCCCTTAGACAGGGCGCCCGGGACGGCGCCGCAGATGCCCGTGCCCGCCCTTAGGCTTCGAGCATGGTGAAGGCGAAGACGATCTACCGTTGCACGGAGTGCGGCTGGACGAGCCCGAAGTGGGCGGGCCAGTGCCGGGACTGCGCCGCATGGGGCACCCTGGAGGAGGCCGCGCCCGGCGGCGCGATCGCAGGGGGCACCGCTCCGGTCGCTCCCCGTCGGCCGGCGCTGCCCATCGGGGACGTCGACGGCGAACGGGCGCGCTCGCGTCCGACCGGCGTCGGGGAACTGGACCGCGTCCTGGGCGGGGGCATCGTCCCGGGCGCCGTCGTCCTGCTCGCCGGCGAACCCGGGGTGGGCAAGTCGACACTCCTCCTCGATGTGGCGGCGCGCGCCGCGCGCGGGGCCGGGGGCCGCGGCCCGGTTCTCTACGTGACCGGCGAGGAATCCTCCTCGCAGGTGAAAGCGCGCGCGATGCGCATCGGCGCCCTCGATGAGCGCCTTCTCCTCGCCGATGACAACGACCTCGCCTCCTTGCTCGGCCACGTCGACGCGGTCTCCCCTTCGCTTCTCATCGTCGATTCCGTGCAGACCATCTCGTCGGGCCAGGTCGAGGGCGGAGCCGGTGGCGTCGCCCAAGTGCGCGCCGTCGCCGCCGGCCTTATCCGCGCCGCGAAGGAGCGCGATCTGCCGGTGCTCCTCGTCGGCCACGTCACGAAGGACGGGGGCATCGCGGGTCCGCGGGTCCTGGAGCACCTCGTGGACGTCGTCTGCCAATTCGAGGGCGACCGCCATTCGCGCCTGCGGCTCCTGCGGGCCGTGAAGAACCGCTACGGGCCCACTGATGAAGTCGGCTGCTTCGAACTCGTGGAATCCGGGATCCGCGAGGTCCCCGATCCTTCCGGCCTGTTCCTCTCGGAGTCCTCGGCGAACGTCCCCGGGACCTGCGTGACGGTCTCGCTCGAGGGGCGCCGACCGATGCCGACCGAGGTCCAGGCCCTCGTCGCCTCGAGCGCCGCGGGATCGCCCAGGCGGACGACCTCGGGCGTCGATCATTCCCGGGTCGCCATGATCCTCGCCGTCCTCCAAGCCCGGCTCGATGTCGACCTGTCCTCCTACGACGTGTACGTGTCGACCGTCGGCGGCGCGAAGAGCGCCGAACCGGCGATCGACCTCGCGATGGCGATCGCCATCGTCACGGCTCATGAGCAGATCGTCCCCCGGCCGGGAACGGTCGCGATCGGCGAGATCGGACTCACCGGGGAGATCCGCGCATCGACCGGCGTGGGGCGCCGCTTGCAGGAGGCCGCCCGCCTGGGATTCACTCGAGCGATCGTGCCGGCGAAGGGCTCGGAGGATCTTCCGCGGATCGACAGCCTCACGGTCCTGACCGTTTCCGACCTCGCGACCGCGATCCGCGCGGCGCTGCCGTAAACTTCGAATTGAAGCCGGTGCGTAGGAAGGCGGGACTGTGACATCCGATTCTGTGATCCTCAGGGAGGCCCTCGCGGCCGTCGCCCCCGGTACCGCTCTGCGCGAGGGCCTTGAGCGGATTCAGCGTTCGCACACGGGCGGCCTCATCGTCCTCGGTTACACGCCGGAGGTCGAGGCGATCTGCTCGGGCGGCTTCGACCTCGATGTGGAGTTCACGGCCCCGCGCCTGCGCGAACTGTGCAAGATGGACGGGGCGGTCGTCCTCGATATCGAGAACATGAGGATCCGCAAGGCGAACGTCCAGCTCCTGCCCGATCCGACGATCCCCACGGACGAGTCCGGGATGCGCCACCGAACGGCTCAGAGGACGGCGCGCCAGACCCACCTGCCGGTTCTGTCCCTGTCGGCCTCGATGAGGATGATCTCGGTCTACGTCGGCGAATGCCACCGCCTCGTCGAAGAGCCCGAGTCCCTGCTCTCGCGCGCGAATCTCGCGGTCGACACGCTCGACCGCTATTCGCAGCGCCTCGACGAGGTGCTTCAGACGCTCACCGTTCTGGAGATGCGCGATTCCGCGACGATCCGCGATGTCGCGACGGTCGTCCAGCGGATGGAGATGATCAGGCGCATCACTTCTGAGATCAACGGCTATCTCGAGGAGCTCGGCTCCGAAGGCCGCCTCCTCGCCCTCCAGGTCGATGATCTCGTTCGCGGCTCCGCCTCGGAGCGCGCTCTCGTCCTGCGCGACTACATCCGCTCCGCCTCGTCGATCGCATCGGTCGATCAGCACCTGTCCGAACTCGGCGGCGACAAGCTCGTCGATCTCAGCGCGATCGCGAATGTGCTGGGACTCGGCGTGTTCGAGGTCGCCGACCTCGATCGCGACATCCAGCCGCGCGGCATTCGCGCGCTCTCACTCGTCCCCCACCTTCCGTGGAGCGTCATCAAGGAGGTCTCCTCCCACTGGCCGACCTTCCAGGAGCTGCGCGCTGCGAGCGTCGAGGACCTCCAGGGCATCGAGGGGATCGGCCCCTACCGGGCCAAGCTCATCCGCGAGAACCTCGATCATCAGGCCCAGATGGCGGCCAGCGGCATCGTCGGCTGGTGACCTCAGGGGACGATCTCGAAGACCGACTCCTCCGTGACCGCCCGGCTTCCGACCACGACGAGCGCGCGGTAGGTCCCGGCCTCGGCGTTCAGCGCCTCAGCGGGCGCGACGCAGCCCTCGGAGTAGACGCGGCCGTCCCATCCGAGCGCTCCGCTCCAGGAGGCGCCCGGCGCCAGCAGGAGGGGCGTGGTCTCAGGGGCGTAGCCCTCGCATGCCGTCGAGTCGTACATGGTCTGCTCGCCGGAGATGATGCGCAGGCCCAATGCCCCCGCACGGGTCGTGCAGGCGATCGCGCCCGTGTTCTCGACCGACACGGACACCGTCTCACCCGCGCCGATCGTCGTCTGGGCGGCTTCGGCCGTGTAGCGGAGCGCGTCGGGCGCGCAGGCGGGAATGGTCACCCCTCCGTTCTCCGAGACGATCCCGTCGCGGGTGGCCGTCTGATCCGCACGGAGCTCGATGACGGAATCCCCCGATTGGATGGTCTCCGCCTTGCGGATCGCGAGCGATTGGGGCTCCTCCTCGGCGGGCGCACCGCCTGAGACGAGGCCGACGATGCTGACGATCCCCCAGACGAGCAGGGCCACGACCGCCAGGAGGCCCGTTCCCGTGATGATGCGACGGGGCCACAGGTTGGGGCGCTTGGGCGCCGATGATGAAGGGGACCGGCCTGATCCTCGAGTCATGATCGCCTCCTCGAAATACTGGCTGAAGGGTCGTGAGCGGGACTGACGGAGTCGGGACCGGGGAGGGGCCCGAGGACGCCGCGGGGCCCTATGCGGGGCTGGCGCTAGGACGCGCGACCTCGCCGGGGCCCTCCGAGTCGTCATCGATGTCCGCGATGCACCAGCGTTCCACGACCACGGCGACGACGCACCACCAGAGGGCGCCCGCGCAGGCGAAGCCCGCCGCGAGGGCGTTCGAGGCCATGAGCGGCGCCTCGATTCGCCCCAGGCTGGCGGCCAGCACGCCCGCCAGCACGCCCGCCGTGGCCGCGGCGACGTAGCCGGAGGCCCGTGCGGCGATCGCGATGCGCATCGCGGCGAGCGGTGTCACCCAGGTCCGCTTACGCTCCTTGAAGCGCCGGACGTGAAGACCCGCCCAACCGAGCAGGAGGCCGAACACGGCGAAGAGCGGGGCGAGGAGCGGGGCGACGAGCAACGGCGAAGCGCCCGAGGAGACGACGGCGAGAGTGACGGCCGCGGTCAGGACCGCGACTCCGACGCCCAGGCCGAGGAGACGAAGCCTCGAGAGCGGCGTCATCGGCCTTCCTGCTCCCTCGTCACGGTGATCGGGCCTGAAACGGAGGGGCGGACGACCACCTTGCGCAGCAAGCCGGTCCGCGTGAGTTCTGAATCCGCGACGGGGCCGCGGAGCGCGTCTTCGGGCAGGCCCGGATCGACGATGGACCGCCTCATCGGGTGGGAGCCGCTCGTCTCCTCAGGGGGCGCGTCGGAGGCCGACCCCTCATCGACGATCCGCACGCGCGCACCGGCGAAGTCCCAGGCGGGAAGCGTGCGCGAAGGATGCGGCGCAGCCGGGGGCTCCCCGGTCCGGTCCGGGGCCGTCGAAGCGGTGCGAGCCCCGCTCGGCGCCGACGGCTCAGCGCCCGCAGCCGCCGACGCCC
>NZ_JBNOYB010000041.1:0-49481 GCF_050312375.1 Schaalia sp. | reverse complement strand
ATACTGCGCATACGCGCCGCCGCCCGCCTTTGCTGGTAGGCAATCAAGGGGCGACAGCAAGGAGTGCTGCCGCCCTGCACTATTATTCAGAGAGGGGGAATTTCCATGAACGACCAGAAAGCCTACCAAGAGTATATCCAGCGCAGATACAACGCCTTTTGCAAGGCTGTTATCCGCTATGCCTGGCAGCGTCCGTCCGTGCCGGAATTATGGAGAGCTCCACATAATTCTGTTGCATTTCCCTGCCTTTTATGATACTATTTTGATACTAAGAAAATTAACAGCCGAAAATAACAGGTAAAATATTAACAATTTTGCGAATATTTTGCTTGCGAAAACACACCAGATGTAACTTCATATACTTGAATTTGTCGAGTGGGAGTAGGTCGAATCCGGCTGCTGCCAGGAAGCGGTATCGAGTAGTGCTTCGCGCGCTCATGCGGAGACAAAGCGCTTGAATTGGAGGTGCGGTGTCGCAATTGTGGGGTAAAAGCCTGCAATTGCGACACGGGTGCTTCGAATCACGTAGGGGCCATCGCGCGGCTCTCCGAGTCCGAAGGCGTCTTCACCACGGCCCAGGCGAAGCGCATGGGCATCCCGCGCGACGCCCTGCACGACGCGGTCGAGTCCGGCCGCCTCGAGATCGGAGACCTGCGCCTGTCGCCGTACCGGAAATATGCCTCCAGGAGGATGAATACGAGGAATCCGTCGGCGAGTTTCGCCAGGCGCGAGGTGGCGCGCAACGAGGTGATGTTCGCGTCGGGGCTCCCTGTGACGTGCCCCGAGCGCACTGTGTTCGACCTCGTCGTGGACGATGAGGAGCTCTCGCTGGTGGCGGACGTCCTGGGCGACGCTTCGAGGAAGTTCCCCGACTTCGACTACGGGAGACTCCAGAGGCTGCTCGAAGGTCGTTACGGTGAAAGGCGGGGGCGCGGGATTCACCAAGGCCTGATGGAGGACTCCGGACTTCTCGGGAAGGAGGCGCAAACATGAAGTACAAGAGCGCCGCCGCGCTCGAGATGGCGGTCAAGGCCGCCGCCGCGGCGGGGCAGAAGCCGAAGGCATGACTTGGAAGCCGACAACGTGCAGATGGAATAGATATCTACGTCTTCGAATGAGCGCCGCTCGACGCTTTGCCCGTCGTCGGGCGGGCGGGAGGGCATGGAGAACCTTCGGGTTTTGCGAGGATGGGATCTTCAGGGCCTGACTGCACGCTTTCGGTGATGGGAAGGCCGAAGAATCTCCGGCTCTCCCGCTTCGCTGACCGCATCAACACGGGCGATGCCGCGATTGGCTGGGAGTAGGCCGACGAGCGTCTTTCGCACCCGGCCGAGCATGCCGACGACTGAGGATGACCTCACTGCGAAGATGGGGGATACTCGTTCCATGGCAGTGAGCGGGGCGCGATGAGTCTGAGCGCATACATCGTCTGGTTCATGCTCGCCTCGATCGCCGGATGGCTCTTCGAGTCCGCCTACAGCATCGTGCGCAACGGCCGATGGGAGCGGCGCGGATTCCTCTTCGGCCCCCTGTGCCCGATATACGGCTTCGGCGTCGTCGCCGGGCTCCTGCTCTTCGGCAGGCCCGGAGCACTGATGGCGGATTTTCCCGCCTGGGCCGTCTTCCTCGTCAGTATGGGAGGAAGCGCCGTCCTCGAATACGGCGTCTCGGTCGCCCTCGAGCGGCTGTTCGGAGCCGTGTGGTGGGACTACTCGGACCTGCCCGCGAACCTCAACGGTCGTATCTGCCTGCCCGCATCGCTTCTGTTCGGCGCCGCAGGGGTCTTCATCGCCTCCGTCCTCGCGCCGCTGCTCAACGAGGCCGAGACGCGCATCAGCCCGGGTGCATTCGAGGTTATTGCGCTGGTGTCGGTCGCCCTGGTGGCGTGCGATACGACGGCGACGGTCATCATTCTCAGCGACCTCAAGGAGAAGATCGTCGGAATCGATGAATCCGCGAACGGATATGCGAGCATGCGCGTCGAACAGGCGGTCGGCGCCGTGCGCTCGGTATCGGATCGCCTGAACGGCGGTGCCAAGAAGATCATCGGACGGCAGGGCGGACTCGATTACGTCGTCGCCCAATTGAGCGGACGGCAGTTGCGCATTCTGGCGCAACTGCGCAGATTCCGCTCGGAGGGCGTACGGGAGAAAGTCGATACCATCCGTCGCGCCGTTCAGGATCGAGGAGAAGAATGACGGGACGGGCTCTCATGGGGACGGGGAAGACCCGTTTGGCGCTGCAAGTCAGGGAAACGGCCGACGAACTTGCGAGGACGGGGCGCGTCGCCGAGATGGGGCGTTACATCCAGCACGGAAGCGTTTCCACGCTCGAGCACGTCCTGAGGGTCGCCGACAGGGCTCTGGCCTGTTCGCGAAAACTGGGCATCCGGGTCAGCGAAGACGAGCTCATCCGGGGCGCCATTCTCCACGACTACTACCTCTACGACTGGCACGATCCCAACATCAAGGGGCATGCGACGAAGCATCCCCTGAGAGCGTTGAAGAACGCGGAGGAGGATTTCCTCCTCACCGATAGGGAGCGCAACATCATCGCCGCGCACATGTGGCCGCTCCCTCTAACCCGCGTCCCCCGGTGCCGGGAGGCGTGGCTGGTCTGTTTCGCGGACAAATGGTGCTCGCTCGAGGAGACGCTGTTCATGCGCGGCGCCGCCCGCGACAAGCCCTGAAGCCCGGCGAGTCGGTCCCGCGCGCCCAGTTGCGATGTCGTGATCGAATCCGCTGCGCACGTCGATGCTCGACTCCGTCTGCAGACGACAAGCGGTCGGAAGCGCCGATGAATACGAAGGGAAGTCCCATGCTCAAGAAGCTCTTCTCTCCGGCGAGGGGCGTCTCCAACATCGAACTTGTTCTGCGACCTCATCTTCGTGTACTGCATCAGCGTCATCACGGGCGTGCTTCATCATCCGGAGGGCGGTTTCTTCGGAGGTGAGGCTTACGCCCTTTACGCGGTCGACATGCTCACCATCCTTCAGGCGTGGTTCTTCACGGTGCCCTTGCAGAACCGATACGGCGACGGCGGAGCATTCGACAAGGCGTGCCTGTTCATCAACATGTTCCTGCTGTTCTTCATGGCGGGATGCGTCGGCGACGGCTGGCGGAGCACCATGCTCACCTGGAATCTTGTGTGGGCCTTCGTGCTCGTCGATCTGCTCGAGCATTGGGGGATCAAGCGGCTCTGATACACGAATTTCGAAGAAAGCGACAAGCGCATCATGGATCGCACGATGCTCGTCCTCGGCGTGCAGGCGATCGGCGTGTTCGTCGCGGCTTTCCTGCCGTGGGAGACAGGTTAGTGAGTGCCGCTCGCCGCATTCGCATTCGGATGGCTCGCACTCGCTCAGAATGGGCGCCTGGCGGAGAAGCCTGCGCGTTTCGACCACTTGGCCGAGCGCTGTTCGCTCCTCGTCATCGTGACTTTCGGTGAAATGATCGTCGGCATCACCGGGTACATGGAGGGCAGCCCCGACGTTCTCTTCGCCTTCCTCGTTTTCGTGTTCGTCGTGGGACTCTTCCTCATGTACTTCTTCGACTACGACTACATGCTCGACCGTCACCGTGAAGGTTCAGGAGTCGGTTTCATACTGCTCACCGCCTGGATCGTCTTCGTCCTCGGAAACATCACGGTATCGCTTGAGTATCTGCCCGAGGAGGGCATCGACGCGTCGGTGAAAGGCGCCTATCTCGCTTCCGCTCTGTGCGTCTATCTCGCGTCTTCTGCTTCTCCTCCGCAGGTACAACATGCCCCGATTCCGTTCGTCCGGCGCGGTCGTCCTGGGCCGTCTTCTCGCCTGCGCCCTGATCGGAGTGACCTCGGTGCTCGTGGAATCCGCTCCCATGGTCGTCTTGGCGTGCGACGCTCCGATCGTCTGGGCGGTCCTCGGCGTTGAATACGCGCTGTTCCGGAAACTGCGTGAGAAGAGCGCGGGACTGAAAGGTGCCGAGCTGTAGTGTTCATCTCCTGGAAGACCCCTAGCTCATCGCCGTCTTCAGGTCAGTTGTCAGGCTCATTCTGGACAGTTCCAAGAGAACTGTAAAAGCCGGTTTCCGCTTTGCAGAATTTGCCTCTAGTACCGGACCTCTACCAGCCATCAATGGCTGTAATGGATCGACGTGACGGCTGGGATATGTCAGCGCGCCGCCCTCGGCTTTGGATCGAGGGCGGCGCGATTGGTCAAGGCGAGCGTGAGCGTATTCGCTGCAACCTCAGGTGAACAGGCAGTTGCTCGAAGGGAGCACGCGCGTCATGCGATCAGTGACCATCGTTGAGTCCATAGACCATTGCAGTCGTAGATCTGCAAATCGGTACCCTCGGCGGTGGACCCTTGTGGATCGTCGAGGCAACGAGCCGACTGCGGGTTGAAAAGCGATCCATCTGCGCGCAACTCCCAACGCTGTGCACCCGAACCATTGCACTCCCACAGCTGGACCTTCGTGTGGTTCGCGGTACCTTGCGCATCGACGTCGAGACACTTGCCCAGTGATCGGAGGCTGCCATCCGGGTGGAGAGCCCACTGCTGTCCCGAAGCTGAATTACACGTCCACAGCTGTACGGCTCGTCCGTTGACTGAGGTGTTCGTGTCGACATCGAGACACATGCCAGCAGGCCCCTGCAGACGTCCGAAAAGAAGCGGCATTGTTCCGGTGCCTACGCGAATCTCGCACTGGTTCGATACACCGAGCCAGGTTGATGCGAAGTAGAGAAACGAAGCGCCGTTTTCGATCGGTAGGACAGGCGAGGAATAGCCGGGGCAAGATGGCGTGTTCGAAGCGTATCCGCCCGTTGGGGATACGGCGATGGGCAGAGACATTTCGATCCAAGGGCCCTGTCCTGCGTGAGTATTGGTGAGAGCGACCGTCCCTGATTCTGCGAGGACGGTCTTATTCCCCGTGGGGCCACTTGTTACGCGCTGTCCTGTGATTATGAGTGTGCCGTCGGTGCCGCCGAATGGAGACCATGAGATGTACGGAGTGTGCAGCAAATGCCGCTCATCCGCTGTGGAGACGAGAGTTCCTGCCTCGTTTGCCGACCCCCAGGTCAGGCCATCGTCAGAGAATTTGATATAGGTTTCGCAGGCATGATCCGGATCGGTGGCATCACGACACATCTCATAGCTCATCACAGTGCGTCCATCGGGGAGCTGAGCAAAGGTCTGCATTCCCGGCCGCGCCAGATCGTCGTTCGGGAAATAGACATCTTTAATGATCTCGGTGGACCAGGTGCGTCCGCCATCTATTGATGTGTAGTGTCCGATGAACTGATTGTTAGTCCTTGTGTTAGCAGGGCGTTCATCGGAGATGAAGCACCCGAGAGTTCCGTTGTCGCCGAGGAGGAAGACCGGTTCCCAGATGCCATGACCCCAAGTATTCGGCATATTCGAGGTCTGCGTGCAATTCGACAAATAGCTCCAGGTCGCGCCGTGGTCGTGACTGATGAAGACCTCGATGGCCTGCTGGGTGTAGTCGCCGATCCTCCACGCAGTTCCAGCCGCGAGAATGTCGCCAGCCTTCAGACCGGGTGCATCGCGAGGCACCTCGTAGAGAGTAGGAGCTTCAAGGTCCCACCCGGGGGTGTGGGAGAAGATCTCACTGACTTGCATCCATGTGGCGCCGTGGTCGGTGCTGCGATAGATCGGGAGCGAGGTCGGGGCGTTATGCCTCTCCTTGGCGAAGGAAGCCAACACGGTCGAAGGCGAAGCCTCGTCGTGGGTGAGTTCAATGGCGCGAGGATATCCGGCTTTGGCATCGGGGAAGATGCTGAGATCCGGGGAATAGAGAACGGAGCCTCCAGGGTTCGCTTCCGCTCGTGCCGGTGGCTGCGGGCTCGCGCAGGTGAAGGTGAGAGCTGCTAGTGCTGCGGCGATCAAAAATCGGGGAACGTGCATGGTTGCCTCCTAAGAAAGCGGGCCTCGTTGCCCGGGAATCAGGATGCACGAACTTTGCCAACGTTGCAATGGGGGTGGATCAGTTCCGGTGATCGAGTCCCCCGCAGCTCTCTCTGATGATCAAGCGATGGGGAGCAGTGAACTCCTCTGGTGGACGATTCGGATCCTCGAGGCGTGAGAGTAGTAGTCGGATGGAGTTCGATGCGATCGAGGCGATGTCGAGCGAGACTGTTGTGAGTGACGGCGTGGAGAAGCGTCCTTCGGGGATGTCGTCGATGCCGACGATGGACACGTCATCCGGGATTGAACGAGAGAGGTCCTTAACTGCTCTCAATGCGCCGATCGCCAGGAGGTCAGAAAAGCAGACGATTGCATCGATGGTGTGATCTGCGGTGAGGAGGGAGTGTGCGGCTTCGTATCCCGCCTCGCGCGAATAGTGGGCTGTCGGGGCGACGAGGGTTTGGTCGAAGGCGATGCCTGCGTCTGCAAGGGCCTTGCAGTATCCGGCGAAGCGATGTGCCGGGGTTGAGAAATCAAGCTGCGGTTGAGTGCCGATGACGCCGATTCTCTTGCGGCCCAGTGAAATGATGTGAGTCGTTGCTTCGTAAGAGGCGAGGACGTTGTCGATCGCCACTCTGTCGTGCGCCTCATTTGTCGCGTCTTCGCCCAGTAGGACGATCGGTGTCGATGGGGACGCGGCGATAGGCGGGGGGGTGCGGAGTGTGGTATGCGAGGCGAAGAGAATGCCATCGTAGAGGACTGCGCGCTTATCGAAATGCCTGTCGCTGCTCGGTTCGATGTCGTTCGTCTGCGTGATCGTGATCGAATAGGCGTGGGCGGCGGCGGCTCGGATCACCTCTTTTGCTAGTTCGGAGAAGTATGGCACGTCGATTTCGGGGACAGCTAGCAGGAGCACCCCGGTTCTGCCTGTGCGCAGAGTCCTCGCAACGGGATTGGCGTGGTAGTCGAGCTCCGCTATGGAGGCGAGGACCCTGTTTCGGGTGTCGGTGCTGACGTGCGTGTAGCCGCTGACCACGTTTGAAACGGTGCGGATCGAAACGCCCGCATGTGCGGCGACATCACGAAGAGTTGTTGCCATGTTCGGGATCGTACAAGGCGTTTGCAACGTGTGCACAACCGATGTATATTTGCGCACGATGGCAAAAGTTCACGAAGGAGTGTGTGCCATGTCTCTGACTCGCGTATCCCCGCGCGCTGGGCGTTTCGGTCTCGTCCTCGCAGGCGTCGCGGCTCTGGTCCTCAGCGGTTGCGGTCCCGACGTCGTCGACTCCGCTGCAGAATCTGCCTCGACCGACAAGCTCCAGGTTGTCGAAGATGAGTCCCCCTCTGGTGAGATCGTCATCTGGGATCGTTCTGGTGACCTTTTTGAGGTCTTCGACAACGCCATCGCGGCCTTCAATGAGAAATATCCTGGCATCGTTGTCAAACATGAGGCTGTTGACATTGATGCTAAGTTGCAAAACACTCTGATCGCAGGTGCGGATGTTCCGGACGGCGTGTTCCTCGATGATGCGAAAGTCTCGATGTACACCGAGCATCTTTGGGATCTCAGTGATCTTCTTGCGCCCTACGCCGAGGATATCGCGCCTCAGAAACTCGATGTCAATCGCAGCGCAAATGGAATCTACGGGATCCCGTTCGATCTCAATCCGGGTCTGTTGTTCTACAATGCTGAAGCCCTGGCTGATGCGGGTATCGATCCAGCTGAGATCAAGACGTATGACGACCTTCTTGATGCGGCTCGGGCTTACAAGAAGTACAAGCCGGAATCCGGTCCCATTCATCTCGAGCAAAGTGCCTTCCTTGGGCAGCTCCAGCTCGAGATGTATGCGAGCCAAATGGGTACCTCTCTGGCAGACGCCGAGGGAAATCTGCGCCTTGATAGCGACGAGTATCGCCAAATCCTCGAATTCCTCAACGTCGTTAACGGAGAAGGGCTCGGCACTCGTGCTGAGTACCTGGGGCCAACCGATATTGCCGAACTTGAAAACGGTAATGAGGTCTTCTACCCCTGGGCGATTTGGTTCAGCTTCGCCCCTGAGCAAATGCTCGAGCAGACGAGTGGCGCATGGCGGGCGATGGAGCTGCCCGCATGGTCCGAAGAGGGTGTGCGAAGCGGCGCTATGGGAGGTTCCTCTTTCGTCTTGCCGAAGCAAGGCAAGAACTCTGAACTCGCATGGCTTTTCTACGAATTCCTCATGTATGAGGCGGATGGGTACAAGAAGGTGTGGGGGCCGAGCGAGGTATACCCGTCGGGCCTGATGACTTCGATTCCCGCCTACCTGCCCGCAGCCGATCCCGAGGCGTCCCTCTTCGAACCGGTCGCGGCTCTGGGGAACCAGAACCTGTGGGCAGTAGCCGGTGAGGCGGGTCGGCAGATTCCCGGTGGTACTCCTATTCCGAGCTGGTGGATCGGCGCGACAGACTATCTCGGCAATGATCTGCAACTGATGTATGACGGCAAACTCAATGTCGACGAGGTCATCGAGAAGGCGAGCGCGTCGATTCAGGCGAACCTGGTTGAACGGCAGTGAGCTCTGTGAGCAGCACCGTGCAGTCGCGTTGGAAGAGGGGGATGGGGCAGCGCAAGCGGTTGACGCCGTACATCTTCATCGCTCCTTTCATCCTCCTCTTCCTCGCCTTCACCGTCTATCCGGTTATCTTCACCGCCCGGCTGAGCATGACCGACTGGCATGGGGCGGGTGCGGCATTGTGGGTCGGTCCCGACAACTACCTGTATCTGCTCAACAATCCGGACTTTTGGAACTCTCTTGGGAACTCAGCAGTCCTGTGGATCCTCATTCTTCCGGTGCAGATGGTGGCGGCCCTCATCATCGCCGTCCTGCTCAACTCTGCGGGCCTGCGCTTCCGCGGCGTCTACAGGGTGATCCTCATTGTCCCGTATGTCACCCCGCTGGTTGCGATTGCCCAAATCTGGACCGTGCTGTTCGATGCTGGACATGGTGCCGTCAATGCGCTTATGGGGCTTGTCGGCCTGCCGGAGGTCGGGTGGCTCACAACGGTTGAATGGGCGAAACCTACGCTCGCCCTTCTCTTTCTTTGGAAATCAACTGGATTCGTTGTCATAATCTTGTTATCGGGCCTGCAATCGATCGATTCTTCCCTCTATGAGGCGGCTGCGCTCGATGGTGCCGGCAGGGCTAGGCAGATTATATCGGTCACGGTCCCGCTTTTGCGTCCGACCCTGGCTTTTACGATCGTCATGCAAACCCTCGGCGTCTTCCAGATGTTTGCAGAACCTTTTGTCGTTACGCAGGGCGGGCCATACAGATCCACGACGACGGCTGGTTATCACCTGTACAACTACATCACACGGGGTGATTTGGGAACAGGAGCTGCGAATTCGCTCCTCTTGGTCGTCATCATCATGGCTGTTTCATTGCTCTTCGTCCGTCTGTTGCGCTCTAAGGAATGACATGCTCGTCTTGTCGAACCGCTCCGCCAAGGGATCTGCGCGAAATCTGTCGCGTCACATCGGCGCTCACTTTCTTCTTATACCGGTGTGCATACTCGTCCTCGCTCCTGTCCTATGGTCCGTTGGTTCTGCTTTCAAGCCTCCGGTTGACATCGTGCGTCACCCTCTTGAGTTCAGGGTGTCGGAGTTCACTTTCGCGAATTTCTGGGCGATGCTTGAGGATGTGCCCCTGGCGAGAGGATTCCTCAACACAACAGTTGTCCTCCTCGTAAAGGGGTCGATCACTCTCTTCTTCGCGCCGCTCGTCGCATTCGGCTTCGCAAAATATTCGTTCGTGGGAAAGAACTTCCTGTTCGGGACGGTTCTCATCACTCTCATGCTCCCGACGATTGTTCTCATCATTCCTCTCCTCCTTGAGATGAAAACTCTAGGCTGGGTCAACACCTATCAGGCGCTTGTTCTGCCGGGAGCTGTCGATGCGTTTGCGGTCTTCTGGATGAGGCAAGTGATTTCAGATGTGCCCGATGAACTTCTTGATGCTGCACGCGTTGATGGCTGCTCAGAATTCATGATTTTTATCCGCATCGTCATGCCGGTGATTCGACCGGGTCTTGCAGGGCTGTCCGTTCTGACCATCATGAACATCTACAATGATTTCGTCTGGCCGGTCATTGTTGCTTCAGATGACAAGATGGCGACCCTGCAAGTCCTCATGTCTAGCCTGGCGCAGAACATCTCTGGAAATCGGATTGGCGCCGACTACGCAACGGTTACGGGAGAGCTCCTCGCTGCGGCGACGGCCGCGCTGATTCCCCTGCTCATCCTTTTTATGATCTTTCAAAAGCATTTCATCAATGGAATTCTCGCCGGCAGTGTCAAGGGGTGATCCTCGTCGTGAAGCCTTGTGCTTCTCGCCCTTCGGCGCGCTTCGATGCGGATGAATATGCTATCTGTCCTTTTTTCTATGGGATCTTTGAACGTGTATGCGAAAGGAACTGGTCATGAGTGATGTCCAGCTGTCTTCTCTGCTTAATCCTCGGTCTGAGTACCCGAGGCCTGACATGGATCGTTCCGAGTTCTGGCAGTCCCTCAACGGGCTCTGGAACTTCAGTGCCGACGGTGTTGAGGCTGCACAGATTCTCGTCCCCTTTGCTTGGGACACTCGAGCTTCAGGAATTTGTCGCTCCTGGCTGGAATCTGCCGTTTACCAGAGGGGCGTTACGATCGATTCAAGCTGGATCGGGCGACGTCCAATCCTGTGTTTTGGGGCTGTTCACCACTCGTGTCGGATTATTATCGACGGCGAGCAGGTGGGAACGCACATCGGTGGATATGAGTCCTTCGAGCTCGATCTAACCGGCCGTTTGCGCCCCGGAGTCGAACATGACCTTCAAGTCGAGGTGTTTGCGCCCGCCGACAAACGCTCCATCGCTCATGGGAAACAACGCTCGATTCCTAGGGATGACTATGACGGGGTGAGCTTCACTCCGACCTCGGGTATTTGGCAATCGGTCTGGCTCGAAGGCCGTGGATCCGCCTACGTGACGGCGATTCGGCTGCGTGGTGATGATCTCGAATCGATCGCCGTCGATGCGCAGCTGGCCGGGCAGTGGCGAGCGGGGCAAGAGGTGAAGATTCGTCTGCTTGAAACCGGTGAAGGTCTGACGACAGTAGCCGATGATCGTGGGCGCGTTCAGGCGCGCCTGAAGCCCAGGCATCCTCACCTTTGGTCGCCTGAGGATCCGTATCTCTACCATGTTGAGTTCTCTACAGGCGAAGGCGATGCGCGCGATCTCGTCACGGCCACAACGGGCCTCAGGGAGATCCGCATTGAAGGGCGGACGATCCTCCTCAATGGTCGTCGGATCTTCCTGCGCGGCGTTCTTGACCAAGGTTATTGGCCGGATTCGGGTCTGACCGCCCCGACTCTCGATGCTCTTGAGCGCGATCTTGAACTTGCGAAGAATCTTGGTTTCACGATGGTGCGCAAACACTTGAAATTCGAGGATCCCCTCTGGCTTCACCGGGCCGATGCTATGGGAATGCTTGTCTGGGAGGAGCCGGCGTGCCCGAGCAGGTTCAGCGAAGAGAGCGCGCGCGCTTTTGAGGGGCAGCTGCCCGCAATGGTTGAACGCGATGGGAATCATCCTTCGATCATTCTGTGGGGTCTTTACAACGAGGAATGGGGCCTGGACTGGGATATCCCAGGTAGTGGAGTGCGTCGTGCTGCGGCAATGCGCGCCTATGATCTGCTTGCATCCCTCGACTCGAGCCGTCCCATTGTTGAAAATTCCGGATGGAATCACGTCAAGACCGACGTGGTTGATTGGCACTACTATGAGCCTGATATCCGGACGTGGAGTAAGTCCATCCCTTCACTTATCAATGACCCCGACGCAGCGTTTCCCGTACGACTAGGCCCCGATTTCGTCGTCGACAAAAGAGTGATCGCCGATGGGTATGAGAGCCTTCTGAACCGTCCGAACATCAACAGCGAATACGGCGAAGGGTGGACGAGTCTTGAACGTGCTTGGCATCTGCGGTGGGAGACTCAAGAACTGCGCCGGCATGATGGACTGAGTGGGTACGTCTATACCGAGTTGTGTGACGTCGAACATGAGGCTGCGGGCATTCTGGATGCCTGGCGCAACCCTAAGGAATGGGGTGGTTGTAACCCGTCGGATGTTCATGCGGAGACCGTGCTTATCGTCGATCTCGTGCCGCTTCGTGCGGGCGCGGATATCGAACCGCCAACTCGGGGGCTGCCTCTGTATGTTCGTGTTTCTCATCATGGTCCAACGTCGATTCGCGGAGTGATTCGATGTGGCTGGTCTGCGTTCGGAGCTTCTGCTGATCAAGTGCGCGGACAGGTGGTGAGCGCGCTTCCTGTTGATGCTCATCCCTTCAAAACGACGCATCCGGTGAGGATCGAAGCCCCGGCTCGTGAGGAACCGGGACGTCTGCATCTTTGGCTTGAAAGCGACGAGGGGTGCATCATTGCGAGAGCCTTCCTGGATGCAGCGCTTGTTGAGCCGCAGAACAGGCGCGGTGCGCGTCCCGGGGACTCCATTGCTGTGCCGACGCCTGGGTGGACTGAATCTGAGAGCTGAGGCGGAGTGAGCATCGAGAAACCGGCTCCTGCGGCCATCTTTTGATGATTGCGGGTCGTCGTTTCTCGATGTCTGCGGTGGTCATAAGGAGCGCCTTGCTGCCTTCTGACTGGATGGGCACGAGAGGCTCGACGCCTATAACAAACGTCGAACCCCTCGTGCCCATCGGTACGTCGTGGACCTGTGACCTCAGAACTCCCGTCTCTCGTAGAGCTTCACGGCGATGGCGCAGGAGAGCGCGAGGAGGACGAGCGTCAACAGGGCGAATGCCCCGAGGAGGAACAGCAGCAGTCCGCTCGGCGTCGCAAGCGCGGCGGGGAGCACGGCCCTGAGGCGATCGCCGAGGCCGGAGGATGCGGCGAAGGAGGAGCCTCCCCCGATGAGGAATGCGAGCGCGAACATCGTGAGCATCGGGACGAAGGCGGCGGCGCCCTTCGCGCCGATCGCGGCGAACAAGGGCGTGGATATTGCTACGGAGATGCCCGCGATCAGCGCGGATACGGCGCAGACGAAGATCCCCAGAGCGGTGGGGGAGGCGATGGTGAAAACCGAGTCGAAATCGGAGCCGGATGGGAGCGTCGGCGTGATGACAAGGCCGTAGGTCCACGAGACGAGTGAGCCGAGCAGGAAGGAGACGCACATCGCGCTCAGGGTCTCGAGGTAGCGGCCGATGATGACTGAACGGCGCGCCTGCGGCATTGCGAGGCGGAAGACGCCCCACCCGTTCTGGTCGTCATTCGCCCAGAGCCTCAATGAGAGCGTGTAGGGGAGGAAGATCGCCAGCGGCGCGCCGATGACGAGGGGCGTGTCCATCGCCACCGTCATGAAGATTCCGAGGATGAGGCAAACGGCGGCGGTCAGTGCGAGCTGCGCCTTCGTGATGGCGAGATCCGTCATGATTACTTTCTTCATCGCCGGCCTCCCAGAGTCATGAGCATGTACTTCTCCACCGTTGCGGGCTCGAGCGCGATCCGGCCGAAGCGCTCGGCGAATGCGAAACGCTCGCGGACGAGGACTTCGGTGCTGTAGGCGCCGGGGACGATAGCCAGCGCATCGTCGAGGGCGGACTCGGCGCGAAGCGCCTCAAGGTCGGCGCTCGAGCAGATGGCGACGCCGGCCAATCCCGTGATCTCCTCCTTGGTCAAAGAGAAGACCATGCGGCCGGCGTCGATGCAGGTGACCGTGTCGGAGCAGGCGTCGAGGTCGCTCGTGATGTGCGTGGACAGCAGGATGGCGCGCTCGCCCTCGGCGACGAAATCGAGGAGGACGTCGATCGTCTCAGCGCGGGCCATCGGGTCGAGGCCGGCGGTCGCCTCGTCGCAGATGAGGAGGTCGGGTTCGTGGGCCAGGGCGAAGGCGATCTGGAGCTTCATACCCATGCCGCGCGAAAGATCCTTGATCTTCTTCTTCGGGTCGATGCTGAAAGCGTCGAGGTGGCGGGCGAAGAGGGAGTCATTCCATCGCGGGTAGTTCGTCCGGCCGATCGGGCCGAGGGCGCGCACTCGGAGCTGCTCGGGGAAGGGACAGGTGTCGAGGACGACTCCGATCCTTTCGAGGAGGCGAGTCCGCGTATTCTCGCTCGAGCGGGGGTCTTCGCCGAAGAGTCTGATCTCGCCCTCGTCGGGGGAGGTGAGACCGAGGATCGTTTTGATCGTCGTCGTCTTCCCGGCGCCGTTGCGCCCGACGAATCCGGCGATCGTGCCCGCTTCGACGTTCAGGTTCACGCCGTCGAGGGTGAAACCGGGGTAGGTCTTCTTCAGGCCGGTGACCCTCAGAATGTCGCTCATCGATGGTCCTTTCGGTTCGCCGCTGCGCTCATCGTGCATCCGCGGCGAGGAGATCGATCATCTCGTGGAGGTCCTTCGCCTCGAGTCCGAGGGAGGCCCCCTCGTCGACGATCGCGGCGAGCCGTGATTCGAGGGTGCGCAGGGCTTCCTCCCGTTGGAGTTCGAGGCTGCCTCCGGTGACGAAGCTGCCCTTGCCTTGGACGGAGTCGATGAAGCCGGCTGCTTCAAGGTCGGCGTAGGCCCGTTTCGTCGTGATCACGCTGACCTTGAGGTCGTTCGCGAGCGCTCGGATCGAGGGGAGCGCCTGCCCAGGCGCGAGTTCGCCCGAGAGGATCGCATCGCGGATCCGGCTCGCGATCTGCTCGTAGATCGGCTTGTTCGACGAGTTCGAGATGATGATGTCCATAGTTCTCCTGAGGGCTCCTCGCGGCCATGAGGAGCCCGATGACCGATGCATCTGATTATGAAGTGTATATGCAATATGCACACTGGTCAATGGGGGGGCGAGGACGGGACCCTGCGCTGAGAACGCGGCGGCGCGCGAGAGCGGCAGCGCTCGCGCGCGCCGACTTGGAGTTGAATGCGCCGGTTTGGAGTTGAATCGGAACTTGCCGTTCGTGTTCGCCCGGGCCTCTTCAGGGGCGAACGTCTCCGTGCCGTCTGCGGAAGCCGCCGGCGAGTTCGCGCTTCGCCTCATTGGATGCACAAAGCGCTGCGGCTCAGGGAGTGCTGAGGATGCGGCCGATGTTCGCTCGACGGAGGATGGAAGGCCGATGCAACAGCGGGTCCGAGGGCCGCGCGTGCGGATCAGAGGCCTGCGGACCGCTCCTTCTCGAGGAATCCGATAACGTCATTGAGACCGTCGAGAACGGCGGTCGCCATCGCGCGGTGCTCCTCGTCCGGCGCCTGCATATCCGGAATGCAGATCACCCGCATTCCCGCGTTGGCCGCCGCTTCGATCCCCATCGTCGAATCCTCGAGCACGAGGCACTCACTCGGATCGATGCCGAGGCGGGCTGCGGCGAGGAGGAAGACCTCGGGGTCGGGCTTGCCGCGGGAGATGTCCTCGGCGAAAGCGCTCGCCGCGAAAAAGTCGACGAGTCCGTGCTGCTCGAGAACGCTCATCGCTCTGGGCCTCTGCGACGAGGAGGCGACTCCGATCCCGTACCCGCGCGCCTTGAGGTGATCCAGCAATTCGCGGGCTCCGGGCTTGAGGGGAACGCCCTCGGCGCGGAGGGCGGCTTCGTCGGCGTGGATCCGCCGAGCGACCTCCTCGCTGGACAGGGGGAGCTTGAAGTCGGTGACGAAAGCCCGGGCGATCGCGGGAACGGGTCTGCCCGCGTAACCGGCCGAATAATCGTCGCGGGTGAAGGGGTGCCCGTGATCGGCGAGGATCTCCGCGTAGACGCGGTGGAAAAGCGTCTCGGAGTCCACCAGTAGTCCATCGAAGTCGAAGATGACGGCGCGGATCATAGGTCCTCCTTTGACTGCGAGCCCCGTGCCCGCCCTCCTCCAAAGATAGTGGGGGAGCGGGTTTTGGTGCGCGTGGGCTCCGGGTTGATCCGGAGTGGGCGGATCCGGTGCTCTCATTACCCGAAAGGTGCCCAAGAAGGGAGATGCGCATGCGTGGAGCCCATGTTGGGCACCTTTGGGGGATTGTGAGGGGGTTGTTCTGGTTGAGGAGTGGGGTGGAGTGGCTGAGGGGCCTGCGAGAGCGCCTGCCCGGCTTGATTCGGAAGGGGGTGTGCACGATACTGAACACTGTTCAGTGAACAGTGTTCAGTATTCGTTCCGCGGGAGGCGTTCATATGCCGAAGCAAGTCATCGACAAGTCCCGGCTCACCGACACCGCCTATGCCATTGCGGAAGAAGAAGGGCTCAGCGCCCTGTCCATCCGCAAGCTCGCCGCAGCATGCTCGATCTCCATCGGCTCGGTCTACACCTACTTCCCGACGAAGGCCGACCTCGTCTTCGCCGTCGTCGAACGCTTCTTCGCACGGAGCATCGTCGAAGACTTCTGCCATGCCGAACCCGACGAGGGCTTCGTCCGCTTCATCCGCCGTTTCAAAACGACGATGGACGAACTCATGGGGGAGTACGCCTCGACCTGGCTCACTGAAATCCATGCACTGCCGCGGGATGAGCGCGAACGCGGCCGAGAGGCCGCCCTCGCCCGACTCGGGCACATGCGCCACGGACTCGTCCAGGTCCTGCGCACCGATCCCCGGATCGCCCCCGGCGTGCTCGTCGGTCCGCTCGACCCCGAAGCCCTCGCCTCCTTCGTCACCGATCGCCTCATCGCCGCGCTTCGCGACAAGGAAGACCTCGACACCCTCTTCGCCCTCCTGGAGCGCGCACTCTACAGCGCCCATCCGAGCGAATGATCCCCCTCATGCTCCTCACCATTTGAAGGAAGACCCCATGACTCTCATGCTGGGGGCGGCCATCGCCGCCATCACCACAGCCCTCCTCCTCTACACGATCGGAGTCTTCGGCGAACAACGCGCCGGAGTCCTCACCGGACGCCACCTCGGATTCTTCTGGGCGGGCTTCGCCTTCGACTCGATCGGCACCTCGATCATGGGACGAATCGCCTCCGCCGATGACGGTGCCGGCTCCGGCCTCCACGCGGCGACCGGCGGGATCGCCCTCGTCCTCATGGCGATCCACGCGGCGTGGGCGAGCATCGTCCTCGCCCGCAAGGATCAGCGCCGTCTCGCCCAGTTCCACACCTTCTCGCGGCTCGTCTGGCTCTTCTGGCTCATCCCGTACCTCATCGGGATGCTCCTCGGCATACCGGGGATCCGCCTGTCCGACGCCGGGGTGACGGTCCTCGCCGCCAGCCTCGTCGCGGCCCTCGCCCTCGTCCTCCAGGTGCTGAATCGCCCGCGTCGCAAAAGCGCTCCGATCCTCGCCGTGCGTCGCGAGAACCTGCTCATCGTCGCCGGAGTCGTATGGATCATCGCGGGCCTCAACGTCGTCAACATCGGCCTTCATGCGGCCGCCGAACTCGGCGGCGCCCACCTCCCCGGCATCGCCCTCCTCCTGATCGGCGGGCTCGCGGTCTTCACGGCCTTCCACGCGATGTTCGGCCGCATCGTCAAGAAGAACGCCGCGCGGATCCGCGCTCTCGCCGGAGAAACAGTCAGCCCGCTGCGCTTCCTCGACGCGAAGGGGTATCTCATCATGACGGTCATGATGGGCGGAGGGATCGGGCTGCGCGCAGTCGGCCTCATCCCCGCGTGGTTCGTCTCCTTCTTCTACACGGGCCTGGGCACCGCGCTCGTCCTGACGGGCGCCGGGTTCCTCATGCATCGCCGCAGGGGAGCGGGCTGGACCTACCACTCCTTCGGCCGCGCTCAAGCGCTCGGCGCCTGAAGTGCGTCAACAAGCACTCGCCGCCTGAGCGGCCCGTCAACGAGGGCGGGCAGTCCGGCCCCCGAGCGCGCCGCGAGGCCCGCTGCCCCGCCCTCGTCCATCCGCGACTCGCGCCCTCGCGCAACGCCGATTCTCGACGTCGATCAGAGCTTCCCGCCATACACGGGGAAGAAGGAGCTCTCACCGTAGTCGGGCAGCCCGCCCGCAGCGTTGAGCAGCGTCATGTCCTCCTCGGCGATCTCGAAGCCGAGCGCCGCGTTCTCGTGCATGCGATCCGGATTCTTCGTCTTCGGGAGCGCGACCATGCCGAGCCTGCCCGCCTCAAGCGCGTCCTCGAGAGCGCGATAGGCCGCGATGTTCCCCTCGACGTGGCGGTCCTGCGACTGATTGACCTCCGCCCACGGCCGGGGCGAGTGGATGATCATCAAGTCGAGGCAGTCAAGCCCGTCGTCGTCAGCGTGCGCTCGATCCCGGCCGCGGCCTCCTCGTAGGTCTTGTGCTCGGCGGCGACCACGGCGCGACTTGCGCGCCCTACAGCCACTTCCGCTTCTTGAAGTAGAAGAGCGAACCGACCGCGACCAGCGCCGACAACGCGATGACCGCGGGGTATCCCCAGCGGCTCGCGAGCTCGGGCATGTGGGCGAAGTTCATGCCGTACCAGCCCGCGATGAGCGTGAGCGGCGCGAAGATCACGGTCACGACGGTGAGGACCGTCATGATGTGGTTCTGCTCGATATCGAGGTGCATCTTGTAGAGGTCGCGCATCTGGAGCGCCTGGTCGCGCAGGGACGACGACTGGTCGCGGAGCTTGTCGAGGCGTGAGTAGACGGTCCGGAAGTAGCGCAGGTCCTCCTCGGCGAAGAAGCCGTTCTCGTTCTCCTCGAAGAGGGTGATGAGATCCATGAGGTGGTCGTAGTGATCGTCGAGGTCGCGCAGCTCGGATCGCATGCGGTTGATCCGTTGCGGCGCGTCCCCGGCCCGGTCCTCCATGATCGCCGCCTCCATCGCGTCGAGCTCGCGCTCGTAGTCCCGGAGGACCTGCGGGTCGCCCTTGATGATCTGCGTGAGGAAGTCCGCGAGGAAGCGCTCGAGTCCGGGCTTCCTCCATCGCTTCGCCTGGGCGATCGAGGCGACGAGGGTGGAGGCGTTGCGATCGGCGTCGATGAAGACGACGCCCTTCTCATCGAGCGCGAAGGCGAAACGGGTCTCGGGAAGATCGGGATCGGCCCGGTCGGGGATGAAGATCGTCCCCGTGATCGCGTCGTAGTTCGCGCTCGCCTGGGTGTCGAGGGCGGCCGTGATGTCCGGGTCGAACTCGATCCCCATGTCATAGGCGTCCTGTCCGGCGGCCCACTCCTGCGGGGTGAGGACGGCGACAAAAGGCGACCCGGAACCGGGGATCTCATCGATCTCGCACGCTTCGAGTCTTTCTCGGATGAGGTAATGCATCGACGTCTCTCCTCGGGGCCTGGGTGGAATCTTCCGACTAGGACGGTGCGAGGGGCGAGGAACCCCGCAGTCGACGATCGTACGCGCGACCGACGAGGGGCCGCGGAGGCTCAGAGGGCCGCGTACTCCTCGTCTCCGACCGGGGCGAGCCACTCGTTCGATACGCCCTCGCCGGGAACGGCGATCGCCAGGTGCGAGAACCACGAATCGGCCCGGGCGCCGTGCCAGTGCTCGACGTTCGCGGGGATCGAGACGACATCGCCCGGTGCGAGGGGACGCGCGGGCTCGCCCTTCGCCTGATACCAGCCGAGGCCGTCGACGCAGATGAGGAGCTGCCCGCCGCCCGAAATCGCGCGATGAACATGCCAATTGTTCCTGCATCCCGGCTCGAAGGTGACATTCGACACCGGAAGGACGGCCTCAGGCCCGGTGAGGGGCTTGAGGTAGGAGCGGCCGGTGAAGTACTGCGCGTAGGCCTCGTTCGGTTCCCCCATTCCGAAGAGGCCGCCGTGCCCGCCCTCGTCCTCGGGACCCCACACCTCTTTCGCGAAGCGGAAAGCGCCCCACGCGTTCGGCCACCCCGCGTAGAAGGCGAGGTGGGTGAGAACGCCCGCGATCTCGGAGCGGCTCACGCCGTTCGCCTTCGCCGTGGCGAGGTGGTAGCGCAGGGATTCGTCGACGACGCCCTTGGAGACGAGGGCGGTGACGGTGACGATCGAGCGGGTCTTGAGGTCGAGAGCCTCGTCCGACCACACCTGCCCGAAGAGGACGTCGTCATTGAGGGCGGCGAACTGCGGGGCGAAACTCCCGAGCGAATCGCGTCCGGCTGTTTGTACGACCATTGTGGGTCTCCTTTTCCCGGTGTCTTCAGCGCGTCGTGCCGCGGGCGAGGGCCGAGGTGAAGAAGCTCGCGATCCGATCCCAGGGGATCGCGCCGTCGAGCGCTCCGGCCTCGCCGCCGTCATAGAGATCAGTGTGCGAGGCGCCCGGGATGAGGACGAGCTCCTTGTTCTCGGGCCTCACCCCGGCGGCGAGCTCCTCGTAGGCGGCTTCTCCCATGTAGCGCGAATGCGCCTTCTCGCCGTGAAGGATCATGACGGGCGCGTCGATCTCGCCGATGTACCTGAGGAAGCGCGCATTCGCGTAGGCCTGGGTCCCGACCGCCGACCAGCCCTCCGTCGAGTTGAGCGAGCGCGGGTGGAAGCCGCGCGCCTCCTTGTAGTAGGCGTGATAGTCGCGGACGAAGTCGGGCGCATCGGCGGGCAGCGGGTCGACGACGCCGCCGGCGCGCGGATTGTCGCCCGTCTTCGCATTCGAGGTCCGCTGGGCGGCGAGGGCGACCCTGGCGGCCTGACGTGACGCGGGCTCGTCCGCGGAGTCGAAATAGCCCTTGCCCGCGACCCGGGTCATGTCGTACATCGTCGAGGCGACGGTCGCACGGATCCGGGGATCGGCGGCGGCCGCGTTGAGGGCGATCCCGCCCCAGCCGCACACGCCGAGGATGCCGATCCGTTCGGCATCGACGTCCGCCCTCGTCGTGAGGTAGTCGACGGCGGAGAGGAAATCCTCGGTGTTGATGTCCGGGGAGGCCGTGTACCGGGGCAGGCCGCTCGATTCGCCCGTGAAGGACGGGTCGAAGGCGATCGTGAGGAAACCGCGCTCGGCGAGCGTCTGCGCGTAGAGTCCCGAGGACTGCTCCTTCACCGCGCCGAAGGGGCCGGAGACGGCGAGTGCGGGGAGCGGTCCGACCGCGCCCTTGGGACGGTAGAGATCGGCGGCGAGAGTGAGGCCGTAGCCTGTTGCGAAGGCGACCTTCTCATGGTCGACGAGGTCGGAGAGGGGGAAGGTCTTGTCCCACTCGCTCGTGAGATCGAGGTCGGCGGCGTGCATCCGATGCGTCCTTTCTTCCGAGACTCCCGACGGTCGGGCTCCCGCGTCCCTTCAGTTGTAGAATCTCAAGTTGACTTGAGGTCAAGCGTGAAGGTGAGGAGATCCCATGCACACCATCGGTGAAGTGTCGACGATGTTCGGACTGCCGGTGTCGACCCTGCGCTACTACGACCAGATGGGCCTGCTCCCCGAGATGCCGCGCGTCGGGGGATTCCGCCGATTCGGGCCCGAGCACATCGAAGCGCTCCGCGTCATCGAATGCCTCAAAGGCTCCGGACTCGAGATCAAGGACATCAAGCGCTTCATGGACTGGTGCGCGCAGGGGCCGAGCACCTACCCCGAACGGCGCGCCCTCTTCGACGAACGCCTTACCGAAGTCGACGCGAGGATCGCCGAGCTTGAGAAAGTCCGCGCGATGATCGAATTCAAGCGCTGGTATTACGGGCGCGCCCTCGCGGAGGGGAATGAGGACTTCGCCCGGAGCATCCCCGCTGATCTTCCCGACGACGTGCGGGAGAACTACGAGCTCGCGCACTGACGATCCTGGCCGGCGAGCGCCCGGCCCCGTCCCGACGAAGGGCCCGCCCTCGTCCCCGCAGTGCTCATGCGCCCCGCCGACTGGGGAGGAATGCTTTCGATGGGACAAAGTGATGCTTTCGGCGGGGCGCGGGCGATGCGGATAGGCTGGGCCGACAAGCGACGATACCGATCGGCGATACCGATCGAACAGGCCGTCCGTCAGCGCGAATCGGAAAACGGGGGGAGGGCGATGAACGACGACCGGAAGCGGATCCTCATCGGAGTGACCGCCGCCCTCGTCTGCGAGATCCTCTTCGGCCTGTCCTACACCTTCACGAAGAACGCGATGAAGTCCGCCGACGAGATCGACCTCCTCGGCTGGCGCTTCCTCCTCGCATTCACCTCAATCGCGCTCCTGCGGGCCCTCGGCGTCGTGCGAACGAATTTCCGGGGCAAGGACCCGAAACCCCTCCTCCTCATCTGCCTGCTCAACCCCTTCCTCTACTTCATCGGCGAGACCTTCGGGATCTCACGGACGAGCGCCTCCGAATCGGGGGTCTTCCTCGCCTGCATCCCCGTCACCGCGATCGCCGCCTCCTCCGTCATCCTCGGCAAACGCCCCTCTCAGCGCCAAGTCGTCGGGATCATCACGACCCTCATCGGGGTCGTCACCGCCGTCCTCGCGACAGGACTCCACCTCACCTTCTCGCCGAGCGGATACGCGATCCTCGTCCTCGCCGTTCTCGCCTACTCCCTCTACTCGGTCTACGTCGAACGCGCCCGCGAGTTCACCGGCGTAGAAATCACCTACGTCATGCTCGCCGGCGGCGCCTCCTCCTTCGGGACGATCCTCGTCGCGAAGCACCTTCGGACGGGAACACTCGGCGAGATCCTCGCCCTGCCCTTCACCGACACGGGCTTCGGCGCCGCCGTCGCCTACCAGGGCATCGCCTGCTCCATGATCGCCTTCTTCGCCGCGAACACGGCGATCTCCCACATCGGCGTCAACGCGACCTCCTCCTTCGTCGGCGTCTCGGCCGTCGTCGCGATCCTCGCCGGCGTCGCCGTCCTCGGCGAACGCATCACCCTCCTCCAGATCCTCGGCATGGCGCTCATCCTCCTCGGCGTCTACATCGCGAACGCCGTACGGCCCAAGCCCTTCCGACGCGCGGGCGCTACCGTAGAACCGTGAGAACGAAACCGAGCACCGCCGCCATCCGCTCCTGGAGCAGAGCCCGCCGCATCGCGGCGAGGGTCGTCTTCCTCCTCGTCGCCCTCGTCTCGGTCGTCCTCGTCGTCTACGTCGCCCTCGGCATCGCGGCCGGCCAGACCCCGGTGCACGACCCCATGACATGGATCCACATCTGCGTCCTCGCCCTCGACGCCGTCGGATGCATCACCATCATCGTCTACGACTTCGTCGTCGCGACGAAACCCGTGAAACGCCTCGTCCGCGCAACCCTCCTCGCCATCATCATCGCCCTCCTCATCGACGTCGGACGCAACGGCATCGAACTCTGGCAGCTCTACTACCTCCTCCAAGCGGCCCTCATCATCGGCTTCCAAACCGCGACGGACGACGAACTGCGGCGGGGGCACCGTCTGAAGCGGCCCTGGGAGCGGGGAGGCGATCCGAAGCGCAGAGGCTACATCCCCCTCAACTTCTTCAACCTCTTCTGGGTCTTCCTCGTCGCCTCGATCGTCGGACTCGGCATCGAAGTCCTATGGCGCCTGCTGACGGTCGGCGCGCTGGAAAGCCGAGCCGGGCTCCTGTGGGGCCCCTTCTCACCGATCTACGGGTTCGGGGCGCTCCTCATGACGATCGCCCTCAACCGGTGGTGGAACTCCTCCAAGACCGTCATCGTCCTCGTATCGGCGTTGATCGGGGGCGCCTTCGAATTCGCAGTGAGCTGGTGGATGGAGTACTCCTTCGGCATCATCGCCTGGGACTACTCGAAGGAGCTCCTCAACATCGACGGGCGCACCGACCTCGCCCACTGCCTCGCCTGGGGGCTCCTCGGCCTCGTCTGGATCCGCCTCCTCCTCCCGGACCTCCTCGAGCTCGTCGAACGGATCCCCCTGACCTGGCGGGCCGCCCTCACCGTCGCCACCGCCCTGTTCATCATCGCCGACGCCTGCATGACGCTCCTCGTCCTCGACCGGTGGCAGGAACGCGAAGCGGGAACAGCATCGACCAGCGCGATCGACGCCTTCATCGACTCCCACTACGACGACCGCTTCATGCAGACCCGATTCGAAACGATGATGATCGGGGACAAACCCGCCTCCCCGCTCGATCCCTTCGAACGCTGACGACGAGGACGCCAAGACCCCTCGCGGCGCCCTCGACATCATGGCAGGGAAGGCCTCCACCCGCGCGGAACCCCGGACTCGCATCGAAACCTGACCGCAACCATCAAGCGGAGGCGAACGAGTAACCATGCAGGTAGATTGAGAAGAGGACAAGTCTCGGCTGGAACTCACTGGGGAGGAGCGGGTGGCGTCCGGAATCGCGCGGTTCCTCGTTTCTGCGCGACATCTGATCTTCGCGGTCATGGTCGTCGCGACGGTCCTCGCCGGTCTCCTCGCCCCACGGGTCGGCGTCATCACCGACATGGCGGAGTTCTTGCCCAACGACTCCCAGATGCGCGAGGGCCTCGCCCTGATGGACGGGGAATTCCCCCCATCCGAACAACTCTCGACGACGCGCGTGATGTTCGAAGGCCTGTCGTCCGGCGAAGAACAGCGCATCGCCTCCGAAATGGAAGACATCCCCGGAGTGGAGGAAGTCTCCTTCGACCCCGAATCCGATGCCTTCCGCAAAGGCGAACGCAGCCTCTTCATCCTCCACTCGACCGCGCCCTACGGCTCCGAAACGGACCGAGTGATCCAAAGGACCGTGGAAGAGCGCTTCCGCGCCGAGCGGCCGGTGATCCGCTCGGACAACCCCTCGCAGGCCGCTGAACTCCCCCTCTGGATCGTCGGCGTCGCCGTCGGCCTCCTCGCGCTCATCCTCCTCATCATGTCGGCATCGTGGATCGAGCCCTTCCTCTTCCTCCTGACGATCGGGATGGCCGTCGTCCTCAACCTGGGAACCAACCTCATCCGCGGCTCAGTCGCCGACATCACCTTCACGATCGGGGCGATCCTCCAACTGGTCCTCTCCATGGACTACTCGATCATCCTCATGAACCGGTACCGGCACGAGCGCGCACTCGAGGAATCGAAGACCGAAGCGATGGTGAAGGCCCTGCGAGGAGCCTTCTCCTCGATCGTCTCCTCCTCGATGACGACCGTCGTCGGCCTCCTCATGCTGTGCTTCATGTCCCTGGGGATCGGGCTCGACCTCGGCATCGCCCTCGCCAAAGGCGTCTTCTTGTCGATGCTCAGCGTCTTCACGGTCCTGCCGACCCTCATCCTCCTCACCGACAAGGCCCTGGCGGCGACGCGAAAGCCCCACCTCAAGCCGGGCATGTCCTCCCTGGCCCGCTTCGAATACCGCTTCCGCAGACCGATCGCCGCACTCTTCGTCCTCATCTTCGCGGGATCGTGGGTGAGCGCCGCCGGCACCCCCATCGCCTACACCTTGAGCAAGGACGATCCGATCGCCGAGGTCTTCCCGACGGAGAACCCGATCGTCCTCGTCTATGCGAATACGGACGAGGACGATATCGTCCGGCTCGCGAAACGGATCGAGGGCGAGCCCTTCGTCCGCTCCGTGTCCGCCCATTCGACGACGATCGGCGCGCAGCGCACCCTGCCCGACATGACGGCCGCCCTCGAAGAACTCGACGGGGGAGGGATGGCCCTCGACGAAGAGGCCCTGCGCCTCGTCTACTTCCTCGCCCACGGCGGTGAAGCGACCGAGAGGATGACGCTCCGGGAGTTCATCTCATTCCTCCACTCCGATCGGCAGGCATCGGCGCGGATGGCCCCGGGCCTTAGCGAGCGGCTGAACGAAATCATGCCCTACCTCGACCAAACCGCGATGACGACGCCGATGGGAGCCGCCGAACTCGCCCCCGTCCTGCGCATGAGCGAAGAAGATGCGCGAGGAGTCCTCCTCCAGCACGCCGTGAGCGACCCGACGATTCATGCCGACTCGATGACCCTCGCCCAGTTCGTCGACTTCCTCCTCCGCGACCTCGCCAATGATCCGCATTACGCCTCGCTGCTCGCGCCCTCGGCGATGATCCAGGCCCACTCCCTCGCGCCCTTCACCGACGCGGGCGCGATGACGACGCCGATCGGCTCGGAGCAGATGGCCGCCCTGCTGGGAAGCGATCCCGCGCAGATGGCGCTCCTGTATGCGCGTCTTGCAGCCGAATCCGGCGCCTACAGCGGGGTCTCGGCCCTGCCCGCGGCCCACCTCGCCGCCCTTCGCGCGCTCGCAAGCGCGATCCCCGCCGACCAGGGCGGCATGACGGCCGAACAGGCGACGGCCCTCGCCGCCCTCGCGCCCTTCACCGACCAGAAAACGCTCACCACCCCGATGGACGCGCCGGGCCTCGCCGCACTCTTCTCGATGCCCGTCGAACACGTCGAAGCCGTCCTCGCCCTCCTCAGCCCCATGAGCGGATCCGTCCCGCCCTCGCCCGCCGTCGCCGAAGCGATCGTCTTCCTCGACGCACTGGTCCAGCATGTTCTGACGGATCCCGCGGCCAGTGCGGCAACGGGAATCGACTCGGCGACCGCCGCGAAGCTTCGCGCGCTCCACGCGATCGCCTCATCCACCGTGAAGACGAACCCGATGCCGCTCGCGGACTTCGCCAGGGCCGCCGGACTCGATCCGCAGATCCTCGCCCTCGCGCACGCGGTGGGGGCGACGCAGGACGCCGCGCAGCGCACCCACTCCCCTCGGGAAATCATCGGGATCCTCGTCAACGATCCGATGAGCGCGAGCCGGAGGGGCGAACTTGAACGCCTCCAGAGGATCGTCAACGACACGGTCGCCGGGCGCGCCTACACGCCGGCGGCCCTCGCCTCCCTCACGGGGATCTCCGATCTGCGCGCGCGCCAACTCGCGCTCCTGCGCACTGCGAAATACTCCGACTCGAGCTCGTGGCGGATGAGCCCGCAAGCAGCGATCGCATTCCTCGTCGACACGGTCCTCACCTCGCCTGAATCCGCGGGCCGTTTCACCCCCGAACAAGCGACGGGCCTCAGGCGCCTGCGGGCGATCATCGACGCGGGAGCCGAGCAGACGGCCTTCACGCCCGCACAGCTCGCCTCCTTCTTCCACCGCATCGGCTCCGAGGCCGACTCCGCGTCGATCGGACTCGCCTATCTCGCCCACGCCGCGAAGACGTGGGACGGTGCGGAAAAGACTCTGTCGATCGCGGAACTCGTCGACGTGCTCGCCTCGAGGATCCTCCCCGATCAGCGCTTTGCGCCCTTCATCGACGCCGATTCGCGCGCCGCCGTCGAAGACGCGCGCGAAAGGATCTCGACGGCGCTCATCCAACTCGTCGGCACGAAGCACTCGCGGCTCATCATCACCACGACGCTCCCCGTCGAATCCGAACGGACCGAGCAGTTCGTCTCCGGACTCTTCTCGAACTGCGAAGACCTCGAAGGAGGATGCCGTCTCGTCGGGGACTCCGTGCTCATCCACGAGATGCGTCAATCCTTCGACACGGAGATGACGCTCATTTCCCTCCTCACGGCGGGTTCGATCTTCCTCGTCGTCGCCCTCACCTTCTTCTCCCTGTCCGTTCCCGCCCTCCTCGTCCTCCTCGTTCAATGCGGGGTCTTCCTCACGATCACCGCGATCGGGCTGCAGGGCTACGCCAACTACTACCTCGCCCAGCTCATGGTGCAGTGCATCCTCATGGGGGCGACCATCGACTACGGCATCCTCCTCACCACGCAGTACCGCGAGGCCAGGCGCTCGCTCGAACCCGCGGAGGCGATCGGCCGCGCGCTCAAGCGCTCGATCCACACGATCGCCACCTCCGGCTCCATCATGATCCTCGTCACCGGGATCCTCGGCTTCCTCTTCGAGAACCCTACGGTCGGTCAGATCTGCCGAACCATCGCGATCGGCGCACTCGCCGCGACCGCCCTCATCCTCCTCGTCCTGCCGGGACTCCTCGTCGCCCTCGATCGCTTCGTCGCCGGAAGGACCCGACTCGGAGCGGCCGCTCATGCGAAGACGGGGGAGGAAGCGCCCGCCTGAGGGCTAGCAGGACAAACCGGTGACCTCATCGCATGCGAAGACGGGGAGGAAGCGCCCGCCTGAGGGGGAGCGCGCCCTCGCATCCGCGACCCGGATCATTGCATCCTCGGCGGATCGCTGCGGGGTAATGCTTTCGAGGCGGAAAGGTGATGATCTCGAGGTGGAAAGGTGATGATCTCGAGGCGGAAAGGTGATGACCTCGGCCGGGGGGGGAGGGCGGGGCGTGAGAGTTCCGCCTGGGGCTAGGGTGGGAGCCATGCTGGAACTGCGAGGGATCACCAAGGCGTACACGACGGCATCACTCACGCAAGTCGCCCTCGACTCCGTGGACCTCGCCTTCCGCGACAACGAATTCGTCGCGATCCTCGGCCAGTCCGGGTCGGGCAAGACGACCATGCTCAACATCGTCGGCGGCCTCGACCACTTCGACTCCGGCGACCTCGTCATCGACTCGATCTCCACCAAGGACTACCGCGATCGCGACTGGGACGCCTACCGGAACAACCGGATCGGATTCGTCTTCCAGTCCTACAACCTCATTCCGCACCAGTCGGTCCTCGGCAACGTCGAGCTCGCCCTCACCCTGTCCGGCGTCTCCCCCAAGGAGCGCAAGCGCCGCGCCCTCGACGCCCTCGAACGGGTCGGACTCGCCGAGCACGTCGGCAAACGGCCCTCGCAACTGTCCGGCGGACAGATGCAGCGCGTCGCGATCGCCCGCGCCCTCATCAACGACCCGGAGATCGTCCTCGCCGACGAACCGACGGGCGCCCTGGACTCGAAGACCTCCGTGCAGGTCATGGACCTCCTGCGCGAAGTGGCGCGCGACCGGCTCGTCATCATGGTCACCCACAATCCCGAACTCGCCGAACGCTACGCGACCCGGATCGTCGAGCTCGCCGACGGAAAGATCCTCTCGGACTCGCGCCCCTTCATCCCGGGCGCTAAGGACCGGCGCGAGGGAAGGGCCGCGAAACGGACCTCCATGTCGCCGCTGACGGCCCTGTCCCTCTCGGGGAAGAACCTTCTCACGAAGAAGGGGCGCACCCTCATGACCTCCTTCGCCGGGTCGATCGGCATCATCGGGATCGCCGCGATCCTCGCCCTCGCCAACGGGGTGAACGCCTACATCGCCGCGACCGAGGAGGACGCCCTCACCTCCTACCCCCTGTCGATCACCGAGTCCGGCGTCGACATGAGCGCGATGATGGAAAGCGCCGTCCGGGACGCCCAAGCGGTGAGCGCCCAGTCCGGGAAGGTCGCGGCGCGCCCGGCCTTCGCCGCGATGGCCCAATCCCGATCGAAGAACGACCTCGCCTCCCTCAAGACCTACTTCGACGCCGACGGGGGACGGATCTTCGACCACGTCGCGGCGATCGAGTACGCCTACGGGGCCAAGCCCCTCGTCTACCGCGAGGACACCTCGAAGGGGATCGTCCGCCTCAACCCCGATCAGGCCTTCTCGACCCTCTCCACGGCCTCCCGGGTCAGCCCCTTCTCCTCCTACATCCAGATGGACGCCTTCACCCAGCTCCCCGCGAACGCGAAGCTCTACGAGGACGCCTACACGGTGCTCGCCGGATCCTGGCCGAAGGACGCGCACGACCTCGTCCTCGTCGTCGACTCGGACCGGGCGATGAGCGACCTCCTCGAGTACACCCTCGGCCTCAAGGACCACGCCGAGCTCGACGAGCTCATGGAGTCCTACTACTCGGGCGCGGGCGGCCCCGGCCGCGCGGCTGAGGACGCTTCAGGGGACGAGGGCGGAACGGATGACGCGGTCGCGAACTACGACTACGACTCGATCCTCGGCACGAGCTTCTCCCTCGTCCCGGCCTCCTCGCTCTACACCTACGACTCGGAGCACGCGGTGTGGGTGGACCGCTCCGAAGACCGGAGCTACATGAGCGAACAGATCGCGAAGGGACAGACGCTCACCGTCACGGGCATCGTCGCCGCGAAGGAAGCGGACACGACGATCATCGGACAGGGGCTCGCCTACACCCCCGAGCTCACCGAGGAGGTCATGCGAAGCGCCGCCTCCTCGGACATCGTCAAAGCCCAGATCGCCGATCCCCTCACCGACGTCTTCACCGGGAAGCGCTTCGACGAACTCGATGACGCGACGAAGCCCGGCTTCGACCTGTCCTCCCTCTTCACGATCGACCCGAACGCCCTGCGAACGGCCTTCAGGGTCGACCCGAACGCACTCCAGATGGATCTGTCCGGACTCGACCTGTCCGCCCTCGACCTCAGCGCCATCGATCCGGGCGCCTTCTCAATGCCCGGCCTCGACCTCTCCGCCCTCGGGAACACCGACCTCTCCTCGGCGATCGACCCCTCGGCGATCGCGCCCGCCGACCTGGACCTCGCCGGCCTCGCCGCCCGCTACCCCGAGCTCGGCGAGATCGACTGGGCTTCGATCGTCTCGAAGGCGCTCTCCGAGGGCGCGATCCCGCCGACGGCGGGTCAAGCGCTCGCGGGCACGAGCGCCGAGATCATCCAGGGCTTCCTCGACTACTACGCCGCGCATTCCGACACGGACGGCGACGGGGCGCCCGATGCGGACCCCTTGGGGCTCGCCACCGCCTACATCTCGAGCCCCGAAGTGCGGGCCCGCCTCGAGGAGGCCCTCGACTCCGGCGAGGTCGTCAATACCGAGGTGCTCTCGGCGAAGCTCGCCACCGCCCTCGGCGAGGACCGGGCACTGCGCGAAGTCGCCTCCCGGGCCTCCGCCGAACTCGCGGAGTCGATCGGACGCTCCCTCGCGACGCAGCTCGCCACCGCCCTTTCCTCTCAGATCTCGCAGATGATCTCGGACTCGCTCTCCCAGACGATGGCGAAGGCGATGTCGCAGATGATGACTCAGATCCAGAACGCGATCGCACTGCAGATGGAACGGGCGATGGGCGGCTTCGCCTCCTCCCTCGCATCCGCATTCACCGTCGACGAATCCGCTTTCGCGCAGGCGTTCCGGACGAACACGGATCCCGAGGACCTCCAGCGCCTCCTGTCGACGATGATGTCGACGACGCCGACCACCTACGACACGAACCTCACGAAGCTCGGATGGGCCGATCCCGGCGCGCCCTCGCAGATCAACATCTATCCCACGACCTTCGCGGACAAGGACGCCGTCAAGGCGATCATCGAGGGCTACAACGAGGCCGCAACGGCCGCCGGGGACGAGGCGAGGGTCGTCGCCTACACCGACATGGTCGGGCTCCTCATGAGCTCGGTCACCCGGATCATCGACATCATCAAATGGATGCTCATCGCCTTCGTGTCGATCTCGCTCGTCGTCTCCTCGATCATGATCGCGATCATCACCCTCATCTCCGTCCTCGAACGCAAGAAGGAGATCGGCATCCTCCGTTCGATCGGAGCCTCGAAGAAGGACATCTCGCGCGTCTTCAACGCCGAGACCTTCATCGTCGGACTCCTCGCAGGGCTCATCGGCGTGGGCATCACCCTCGTCCTGACCCTCATCGCGAACGTCATCGTCGAAGCGAAGCTCGAGGTCGCCGACATCGCCCAGCTGCCCGCGAGCGCCGGGGCGATCCTCATCGCGGTCTCCATCATCCTCACACTCATCGCAGGTCTCCTCCCGGCCCGCAAGGCCGCGAAGGAGGACCCCGTCGAAGCGCTGAGAAGCGAGTAACCTCTAAGGCGCCGCCGATCCGATGAGGAGGACAGATGCCCGCTCCGGCAGAACCCGCCACCGATGCCTCCGTGGGGGTCCTCCTCGCCCCCGGCTTCGAGGAGGTCGAAGCCCTCGCAGTCGTCGACGCGCTCTTCCGCGCGGGCGTTCGCGCAGACCTCATCTCCGTCGAGGGCACCGCCGACGTCGTCTCCTCGCACGGGGTGAGGATCGGCTCCGACCTCGCCCTCGACGACGCCGACCTCGCCTCCTACGCGATCCTCTTCCTCCCCGGGGGAATGCCCGGAACGACGAACCTCTCGGCGAACCCCGTCATCGGAGCCGAGATCGACCGTCGGGCCCGAGCCGGCCTGCCGATCGCCGCGATCTGCGCCGCGCCCTCGATCCTCGCCGAACGCGGACACCTCGCGGGCCGTACCGCAACGGCGAATCCCGGATTCATGAACGTCCTCGAAGACGCCGGTGCGCATACGGTTCTCACGCCGGTCGCCCTCGACGGGCGGATCTTCACGAGCCGCGGAGCGGGGACCGCCCTCGAGCTCGGGATCGCCCTGGTCGCCCTCCTGCGCGGAGAGGCGGAGGCCGAACGCGTCGCGACCGCCCTCGTCCACCGCTGAGCGGCGCGTCCTCGGCGCCCCGACGTAGGCTGGAGGCATGACGAACGAGGATTCCGCACCTTCCTTCTCCCGCCTCGCAGCCGAACGGCACTCGGTGCGCGCCTTCTCGGACCGCCCGGTCGCCCCGCAGGTGCTCGACGCGATCCTGAAGGACGCGAGCGCCTCGCCCAGCTGGTCCAACACCCGTCCCTACCGGCTCGCACTCGCGGCGGGCGAGGATGCCGATGCGCTGCGCGCCGCCTACTGCGAGGCCTTCGACGCCGAGGCCGGGACCGGCCCTCGCGCCGACGGGGACTTCGAGGTGCGCCGACGCTACCCGGACGAGCTCAGGGAGCGCTCGGTGCGGCTCGGCAAGGCGCTCTACGCCGAGCTCGGCATCGGGCGGGACGACGCGGCGGCGCGCGATGCGTGGAGCCGCAGGAACGTCGAAGCCTTCTCCGCTCCCGTCATCGGGCTCCTCTACGTCCACGAGGGCCTCATGCCCTTCTCCGCGATGGACGCGGGGATCCTCCTCGGGCACATCTTCCTCGCGGCCAAGGCCAGGGGAGTGGACTCCTGCGCCCTCGGGACGCTCGCCATCTGGCGGGGCCCCGGGGACCGCTTCTTCGACGTACCGGAGGACTACCGCCTCATCACGGGCTTCGCGCTCGGATATGCGGAGGAGGACCCGGTGAACGCCTTCCGGGCCGAGCGCGCGCCCATCCCCCGCGTCGGCCGGAAGGGGCGGTGACATGGCGCGCAGGACGCGGACCTGGCCCGAAGCGCCCCGCCCCCTCGACGGCGAGGTCATGGACAATCACACGCACCTGCCGGTCGTCCCGGCCCAGATCCCGAGGGCGGACGGCGTCGCGATGCCCCTCGACGAGCAGATCGCCAGGGCGCGCGCAGCGGGGGTCTCCCGGCAGGTGACCAGCGCCTGCGAACTCCCCGAATTCGCCCCCATGATCGGGGTCGCCTCGGCGTACGAGGGCGTGCGGGTCGCCCTCGCCCTGCACCCCAATGAGGCCGCCCTCCACGAAGGCTGCGTCGACCCCTCCCCGGACGGGCTGACTCCCCGGCTCAGCGATCATCACATCCCCCTCGATGAGGCGCTCGCCGTCCTCGAGGAGGCGGTGGAGAACCCGATGGTCGTCGCGGTCGGCGAATCGGGGCTCGACTACTTCCGCACGGCCGAACCCGGCCGCGAGGCCCAGAAGCGCTCCTTCGCCGCTCACATCGACCTCGCGGTGCGCAAGGGACTGCCCCTGCAGATCCACGACCGCGAGGCGCACGCCGACTGCCTCGAGGTCCTCGATCGCGCCGGCCGCATCGATGTCCCCGTCGTCTTCCACTGCTTCTCCGGTGACGCGCAGTTCGCGCGTGAACTCGCCGAACGCGGCTTCTACGCCTCCTTCGCCGGCCCCATCACCTATCCGGCGAACGCCCACCTGCGCGAGGCGCTCATCGAGATGCCCCGCGAACTCGTCCTCGTGGAGACGGACGCCCCTTATCTCACGCCCGTTCCGCACAGGGGATCCCCGAACGCCTCCTATGCGATGGCCCACAGCGTCCGCCGGATCGCCGAGCTCTGGGATCTTCGCGAGGATCTGGCGTGCGCCCAGCTCATGGAGAATTCCAGGCGCGTCTACGGCGACTGGTGACGAGGGCGCGCGGACCGCGATTGCCGGGGCGCGCCTTAGCATTCGCGGTGATAGGCGTCACGAAATCGAGCGCGAAGGGTCACGGATTGATTACGGTAGGGGAGTCAGTCCGCCGGGATCCGGGGATTCCCCTAGGGGAGCCCCCGCGGATGCGAGGCGGAACCTACGAAGTCTGGAGTCGCGTGAATCTTCACCCCTCACGACGCACCGTCGTCGCCACAGCCTCGGCACTCGCCCTCATGATGACTGCGACCGCCGGGACCGCCGTGGCCGCCGCCCACCACGAAGTCCTTCTCGAGATCGACGGCGTGTCCAGGCCCGTCGACGGATTCTTCCTGACCGTTGATGGGGCGCTCGCTTCCGCGGGCGTCGAGGTGGGGGCGCACGACCTCGTCGCGCCGGCGACCGACGCGCACGTGGCCGACGGGCAGACTATCGTCGTGAGATCGGCGAGCCCCTACGAGGTGACCCTCGACGGCGAGACGAAGACCGCGTGGTCGACGGCTGATTCGATCGACGGCGTCCTCGACTCGATCGCCGCCTCCGGTTCGGCCGTCATGGCCGCTGATCGCTCCACGCTCCGCCGTGAGATGTCCGTGATCTCCGTCGACGGTCCCGTCGCGATCCTCGCCGACGGGGCGACGACCACCGTCGACGCGAAGGCGGGCGACACCGTCGACGTGCTCCTCGAGAAGGCGGGCATCTCACTCGGGGACCTCGATACGGTCGATTTCGTCTTCGAAGCGGGGCGGACCTCGGTCAAGGTGACGCGCATCCTCCACGGCGACGTCGACGTCGCCACCCCGATCCCCTTCACCACCGAAGAGCGCAGCGACGATTCCCTCTACGAGGGCGAGACGAAGGTGCTGCAGGAGGGGCAGGACGGCCAGACGCTGACGACCTACTACCGCCACAGCATCGACGGGAAGATCGTGCTCAACGTGCCCATGGCGAAGAAGGTGACCGAACCGGTCGCGAAGATCGTCGCCGTCGGGACCAAGAAGAAGGAGCAGGAGGCGCCGAGCGCCCAGAGCGCGGCGAGTGCGGCCGCAGCGGCCGCCGCCAGCGCCCCGGCCGTCTCCTACTCGCCGGGCTCCGCGCAGGCCATCGCTCAGGAGATGGTCGCCGCCCGCGGATGGTCGGACTCCGAATTCCAGTGCCTCGTCACCCTGTGGAACCACGAGTCCGGCTGGAACGTCAGCGCCGCCAACCCCTCGGGCGCCTACGGGATCCCGCAGGCCCTCCCCGGTTCGAAGATGGCGAGCGCCGGCGCCGACTGGCAGACGAACCCGGCCACCCAGATCACCTGGGGCCTCGGATACATCTCAGGGCGCTACGGAACCCCGTGCGGCGCTCTGGCCTCGTGGAGCGCGAAGGGCTGGTACTGAGCCGCCCCGAATGAGCTGAAACGGTGCGCCGGCCCTCATGCGCGGGCCGGCGCACCGCCTTCAGCGCCCCTGTTCACATCGACCCGTTGACGTTTCGGCGCCGCGTCCATTCATCGCGTACCGTTGACGCGTCCAACCGAAGGAGCACCCGCAGTGGATCACCACCGATCGGAGCATCCGCTCGGCCGGAGGCGCCAGGAGCACCGCTCCTTCACCCCGAGCCGCCGCGCCGTTCTGACGAGCGCGTGCGCGAGCGCCGCGGCCGTCGTCCTCGTCGCCGCGGGGGCGGTCGCCAGCTCGCGCGCTGAGGCGACCCTCGAAGTCGACGGCGTCTCCATGCCGGTCACCGCGTGGGGCGGCACCGTCGCTTCGCTCCTGAGCTCGACCGGCGTCGAAGTCGGAGCGCACGACCTCGTCCAGCCCGCCCTCGATTCGCGGGTCCCCGACGGGGGCACCGTCATCGTGCGCACCGCGCACCCCTACACCCTGGAGGTCGACGGCGCCGAGAGGACCGTCTGGTCGACCTCGGCCAGCGCCGATGCGGTCCTCGCCGACACCGCCGCCCTCGGCGACTCCGTCGCCCTCGCCGCCGATCGCTCCGGCGCCCGGGGCGAGGCCCTCCCCGTCGTCTCGCGCTCCCGCGAGGTCACCGTCCTCGCGGACGGCCTGGAGCGGCGGGCCCGGGCCGAGGGCGGGGAGAGCGTCGACGAGATCGTCGAGAAGGCCGGAGTGGCCCTCCATCCCATCGATCGCGTCGCCCTCGCCGCGGGCGAGGGCGGATCGCTCGAGGTGCGCGTCTCCCGCGTCGTGCGCGGGGAGTCGTCCGGGGAGGTCACGATCCCCTTCACCGAGATCGAGGAGGAGAGCCCCGACCTCTTCGAAGGCGAATCGAAGATCACCCGCCCCGGCTCCGACGGGCTCGCCGCGCGCACCCAGTGGGCTGAGACCGTCGACGGGGTCGCCACCTCATCGGCGACCACCGGCGAGGAGACCCTCGTCCAGCCCCTCGACCAGATCCGCTCCACGGGCACGAAGAAGGCGACGCCCGAGGCCCTCCTCCTCGCGGGAGTCGACCCGAAGGCGAGCCTCGAATCCGGAACGGACGAGAACGGCTTCCCCTACACCGCCTACAAGGCCCCGATCGGCTCCCTGTCCTCGCGAGCGGACGTTGAAGCCCTCATCAACGCGATGAGCGAGCAGTCCGACAAGATCAAAGCGGCGGGCGCAGCGCTCAAAGCGGGGATGAGCGTGACCTACACGGGCCAGGACCCCCAGGAGATCGCGCACATCCAGGTCGCCGCCCGCGGATGGTCGGACGCCGAATTCCAATGCCTGGTCAACCTGTGGAACCGCGAATCCCGCTGGAACCCGTACGCCCAGAACGCCTCCTCGGGCGCGTACGGGATCCCGCAGGCCCTCCCCGGTTCGAAGATGGCGAGCGCCGGCGCCGACTGGCAGACGAACCCGGCCACCCAGATCACCTGGGGCCTGGGCTACATCGCGGGCCGCTACGGCACGCCGTGCTCGGCCTGGGGGCATTCGAACGCCGTCGGCTGGTACTGAGCCCCGAGCCACTAGACTTCACTCGTGACCCGATCCTCGAAGAACACTCCCGCCTCCCGTCTCGATCCGAAGCTGCCCGAAGGGGCCGTGCCTTCGGACTCGGGCCTCCTCGGCCCGATCGAGGTCAAGGCGATCGCCGACGCGCTCGGCATCCGGCCGACGAAGGTCCTCGGTCAGAATTTCGTCCACGACGCGGGAACCGTCCGCAGGATCGTCAGGGCTGGCGGCGTCGAGGCGGGCGACGAGGTCGTCGAGGTCGGGCCCGGACTCGGCTCCCTCACCCTTGCGATCCTGGAGGCCGGCGCCAGGGTTCGCGCCGTCGAAATCGACCCCCCTCTGGCCGCGGCCCTGCCCGAGACCGTGCGCTCGCGCATGCCCGAAGCGGCCGAGCGCTTCCACGTGGTGACGATGGACGCGACGGCGCTCAGGGGGGTCGAGGACTTCGGGGTCGACTGGCCCGCGCCGACGAAACTCGTCGCGAACCTGCCCTACAACGTCGCAGTACCGGTCCTGCTCGCCATGCTCGAGTCCTTCCCCTCGCTCACCGATCTCCTCGTCATGGTCCAGTCCGAAGTCGCCGACAGGCTCGCCGCGGCCCCGGGATCGCGCACCTACGGCGTCCCCTCGGTCAAGGCCGGGTGGTACGGCAGGGTCGAACGGGCCGGAACGATCGGGCGCACCGTCTTCTGGCCGGTTCCGAACGTCGACTCCGCCCTCGTGCGCATCTCGCGCTCGGCCGAGCCCCGCGGCGATGAGCCGCTCCGGCGCGCGACCTTCGAGGTCTGCGACGTCGCCTTCGGCCAGCGCCGCAAGACGCTGCGCGCCGCCCTGAAGAACTGGGCGGGCTCGGCCGGGGGAGCGGGCCTCCTCCTCGAGCGGGCGGGCATCGACCCGGGCCGGCGCGGGGAGACCCTCGACGTCGACGAATTCGTCGCGCTCGGCCGCGCAGTCCTCGAGCTCCGCGCCGCCGAGCTCCTGCCGCGCCGCATCGACCCGAGGCGCGCGCGTTCGGAGGAAGCCGATGCGTGAGGCCACCGCCTCCGCGCCCGGGAAGATCAATCTCGCACTCCGCGCCGGAGCCCCCGCCGAGGACGGCTATCACTCGCTCGTCACCGTCTTCGAAGCGCTGAACCTGCGCGAAACCGTTCGCGTCCGCACGAGCCGCGCCCCCGGGATCAGGGTCACCACCACGGCCCACCGGCCCGACGGCTCAGTCGATGAGCTCACGACCCGGGCGATGCGCGACCTCGACCCGACGACGCACCTCGCCTACCGGGCGGCGCGGATCCTTCAGAAGCTCGCCGCCGCCGGCCCCTGGGCCGCGACGGCCGCGGGCATCGAGATCGAGGTCGACAAGCGCGTCCCCATGGCCGGGGGAATGGCCGGGGGCTCGGCGGACGCCGCCGCCGCCCTCGTCGCCTGCAATGCGCTGTGGGGGCTCGGCCTCGATGCGAAGCGCCTCGAACTCATCGGACGGACACTCGGAGCCGATGTCCCTGCGTGCCTGGCCGGGGGGATCTCGCTCGGCACCGGGCGCGGCGACGAGATGGAGTCCCTGGACCGGGGCGGAGCCGAGGCCCGTCATCATTGGGCGATCGCACTCGCGCATGAGGGCCTGTCCACTCCGGAGGTCTTCCGCGCGCTCGATCGAGCAGGGGGCCCGGCGGGCCGGTGGCGCGATCTGCCCGACCCCTCGAGGATCCGCGCGCTGCCCTTCACGGGCGGGGCCGCAGAACTCGCCCCCCACCTGTCCAACGATCTTCAGGACACGGCCCTGCGCCTCCGGCCCGAGCTCGGCCGGACCATCGCGGCCGCCGAGGAGGCGGGCGCGCTCGCCGTCCTGCTCTCCGGCTCGGGCCCCTCGATCGGGGCGCTCGCAGCCGATGCCGAATCGGCGCGCGCGATCGCCTCGGCCCTGGCGGGGCTCGACTCGGTCGCCGGAGCCTTCACCACTTTCGGACCCGTCCCGGGCGCCCGGCTCGAATCAGGAGAATCCCGCTAAATGGCGCATCTTCTCGGCACGCAGTCCCTCGCCGTCCTCGCGGGGTCGCGCAGGCTCCTCGAGGACGTCACGCTCGGCATCGACGACGCCTCGCGCGTCGGGATCCTCGGCCCCAACGGCGCGGGCAAATCCACCCTCCTGCGCCTCGTCGCCGGCGTTCAAGAACCCGCCTCGGGTCTTCTCACCAAGCGCGAGGGCGTGCGCGTGGTCCTCCTCGATCAGAAGGACTCCTTCGACCCGGAGCTCCCCGTCGTGGAGGCCGTGCACCCCGGTCTGGCGGAGTACGAGTGGGCCTCGGATCCCCGGGTGCGCGACATCCACGCGGGACTCCTGGCGGACATCGACCTCGACTCCCGCGTGGGGAACCTGTCCGGCGGCCAGCGCCGGAGGGTCGCTCTCGCGAGGGTCCTGTGCGCGCCCAGCGAGGTCGTCTGCCTCGATGAGCCGACGAACCACCTCGATGTCGAGGGCGTCGCCTGGCTCGCCGCGCACCTCAATGCGCGCTTCTCCAGGCCCGGGGCCGTGGGCGCGCTGCTCGTGGTCACCCACGACCGCTGGTTCCTCGACGCGGTGTGCGAACACATCTGGGAGGTTGTCCCCGGCATCGACCCCGGAGGCGACCGGCCCCAGATCCCCGGTCGCGTCGAGGTCTACGACGGCTCCTACGCCGCCTACACGCTCGCCCGCGCCGAACGCCTGCGTCAGGCGGACGTCGCGGCCGTGAAGCGCAAGAACCTCCTCACGAAGGAGCTCGCCTGGCTGCGCCGGGGCGCTCCCGCCCGCACCTCGAAGCCGAAGTTCCACATCGAGGCCGCCGAAGCCCTCATCGCGGACGTCCCGCCGCCGCGCGACACCGTCGAGCTCATGAAGATGGCGAGCGCGCGCCTGGGCAAGGACGTCCTCGATCTCGAAGACGTCACCCTCTCCTTCGGGCGCCCGGACGGTTCGCTCAACACGATCTTCGACTCGGTGACCCTGCGGCTCGCTCCGGGCGAACGCGTCGGCGTCGTCGGAGTGAACGGCGCCGGGAAGACGAGCCTGCTCAATCTTCTCCGCGGCGATCTCGCCCCCGATTCCGGGCGCGTCAAACGGGGGAAGACCGTCGAGGTCGCGACACTATCCCAGGACACGCACGAACTCGACGCGCTCGCGGACATGCGCGTCGTCGAGGCCGTCGCAGCAGTCGCGCAGACCTGCGTCGTCGAGGGCAGGGAGCTCACGGCTTCGCAGATGACCGAGCGCATGGGCTTCACCCGTCAGCGCGCCTACACGCGGATCCGGGAGATCTCGGGCGGCGAGCGCCGCCGCCTCCAGTTGATGCGCCTGCTCATGGCGTCCCCGAACGTCCTCCTCCTCGATGAGCCGACGAACGACCTCGACACCGATACCCTCGCCGCGATGGAGGACCTGCTCGATTCCTTCCCCGGGACCCTCGTCGTCGTCTCGCACGACCGCTACCTGCTCGAGCGCGTGACCGATCACCAGGTGGCGCTGTTGGGCGACGGGACGATCCGCGCCCTGCCCGGCGGGGTCGAGCAGTACCTGCGCCTGCGGGCCGAGGGCGGGGCCGCGCAGGCCTCGCAGCCGACGCCCGCCGAAGCGCTGCCGCAGGCCCCGGCGCTGAGCGACGCCGCCGCGCGACGGGCCGCGAAGAAGGAGGCGGATCGGATCGAGCGGCGCCTGGAGAGGCTGCGGAGCGAAGCGGGGGATCTTGAGGCCCGCTTGGAAGCGCTCGGGCACGAGGTCGCTTCGGATCCTTCGGCGGTGCCGGAGCTTCAGGAGGTGTCAGCACGGCATTCCCGCGCGCTGTCCGAGATCGCCGAGCTCGAGGACGCGTGGCTTCAGGCCGCTGAACTCCTCGAATAGGCGTTCCCGTGGTCGGCGGTCCGCGCCCTCGATGAATTAGATGAGGGAAACGCTCGGAAAAAACGCGTATTCCGCACCTTGCCCGGTGCGGAATCGGCCCGGGGAGGACTCGTGTTGAATGCGTGTTGACCTGCGTGAATAGAGTGTTTCTCGACGCCTGTCGCTTTTCGCGCTCCAATGGGATCATCCGCCTCGAAGGAATGGGATCGAGGCCCCGGATCATGAGGAGAGATCGAGATGCCCCTTGAAATGCCCCGAGTCCTGGACTGCTCCGTCGAGAGCTGCTCGTACAACAAGACCAAGAGCTGCGGCGCCGCCGCGATCACCGTCGGTTTCGCCCAGACCTGCACGACTTTCGTCCCGCTCAACGTCAAGGGCGGTCTTGAGACGGCGGCCCCCTTCGTCGGCGCCTGCCAGAAGGCCGACTGCGTCCACAACTCCGCGCTCGAATGCACCGCCGAGGCGATCCGCGTGGGCGCCACCACCGCGGACTGCCTGTCCTACGCCGCCCGCTGAGCGGGGGCCGAGGAGCCGCCGTCCGGACGGCGGCGGGGCGCTCGGCGCCTCAGGCCTCGCGGGGCGAGAAATGCTCGGCGGCGAGGCGCAGCATCCCCTGGGCGAGTCCGTGCTGGTCGGTGTGCAGGTCCCAGACGGCGTCCTCGCCCAGGACCGCGAGGGCCGGCGCGTCCTCCTCGGCGACGGCTTCGCGGTCGGCGAGCCATGTCGTCCCGTAGGCGTCCATGAGGGGGCGCATCGCCTCGAAGAAGTCCTCGATCGCCTTCAGCCCCGCCTCGGCGGCTTCGACGCGCGCGAGGGCGCTGCGGTAGTGCTCCTCCATCCGCTCGAGTCGTTCGAGCGCCTCCGATCCGCTCACTCCGCCGCCCTCCCGCGCCCCTTCTCGCAGACCGGGGCCTCGAAGGGGAGGAGGAGCGGGGTGAGGAGATCCGCGAGGCGGTCGCGCGCCTCCTCGTCGAGCGGGGCGAGGATCGCCTCCTCGCAGGCCAGGAGTGAAGCGAGGGCGCCGTCGACGCGCGTGCGGCCCGGCTCGGTGAGGGTGACGAGAACGACCCGCCGGTCCTGGGGCGAGGGCGAGCGCGAGACGAGGCCCTTCGATTCGAGGCGGTCGATCCGGTTCGTCATCGTCCCGGAGGAGACGAGGAGCTCGGCCATGAGGGCGCCGGGGGTCAGGCCCGAAGCGCTGCCCGCCCTGCGCAGGGAGGACAGGACGTCGAACTCCCAGGGCTCGAGCCCGTGATCGGCGAAGGCCTTGCGCCGTTCGAGGTCGAGGCGCCGGGCGAGGCGGGAGACGCGCGAGAGGACGAGCATGGGGGAGGAGTCGAGGTCCGGGCGCTCCTTCGACCATGCGGCGACGATGCCTGCGACTTCATCCACGAATCTCACGCGATTCAAGATACTCGATGTCGAGACTTCGGTCACTCCTTCGCCGCTCCGGGCTCCTGGCACACGAGCAGAGTCGGCTTCGGCTGCATGTGCCGCACGCCGTTCCACACGAGGTTCACCACGTGCGCGGCGACTTCGTCCTTCTTCATGCGGCGCTCGTCGAGCCACCATTGACCGACCTGGGCGATGAGGCCCACGAGCATCTGCGCGTACAGCGGGGCGAGGGCGGGCGAGATGTCGCCCTTGGCGAACTGCTCGGCCAGGAGATGCTCGACCCTCGACGCGACATCGCCGAGGACCGAGGAGAAGGAGCCCTGCGTCCGATCCTTCGGCGCATCGCGCACGAGGACGCGGAAGCCGTCGGAATTCGATTCGATGTACTCGAGCAGGGCGAGCGTGGCGTTCTCCAAGAGGATCCGAGGGCGATCGGACGACTCCAGGGAGGAGTGGAGGGAGGTGACGAGGGACTGGACTTCACGGTCCACGACCACCGCGTACAGGCCCTCTTTGCCGCCGAAGTGCTCGTAGACGACGGGCTTGGACACCTTCGCCTTCGCGGCGATCTCCTCGACGCTCGTCGCGTCGAAGCCCTTGAGCGCGAAAAGCGAGCGCCCGACCTCGACGAGCTGCTCCCGGCGCGCGAAACCGCTCATCCGTGTGCGCTTCTGACCCATGCTCCGGATTATCCCACGCGAGCGCAGGGCCGATCCGAGGCGAGGGGCGGCGCGGCTCGCCCGCGGCCGAGGCCCTGCCCTCGCGCCGCCCGAAGTCGCGCTTTCGGTGAACGGGGGCTGACTGTGGCAGAATCGAAGCGCTATTCCGCCCTGGTGTAACGGCAGCACATGGGTTTTTGGTGCCTTTGGTCCGGGTTCGAGTCCTGGGGGCGGAGCAGGAGCGCCCGCTCCTTCCTCCTCGCTCGACGGAAGGCGAACAATGACCGTCCCCGCAGCCGCCATCGTCCTCGCAGCAGGCAAGGGCACCCGAATGCTCTCGGCGGTCCCCAAGGTCGTCCACCCCGTTGCGGGCCTGTCCATGATCGGCCACGCGCTGCGAGCCGCCCAGGGCACCCGTCCCAAGACCCTCGTCGCCGTGGTGCGCCACGAACGCGAACTCGTGGTCGAGGAGATCCGGAGAGTCGCGCCCGACGCCTTCATCGCCGATCAGGATGAGATCCCCGGAACCGGCAGGGCCGTGCTGTGCGCCCTCGAGGCCCTCGCCGCTGCGCACGGCCCGATCAGCGGCCCCGTCCTCGTCACCTCGGGCGACGTCCCCATGCTCTCGACCGCCACGCTCGAACGCCTCCTCGACCTCCACGAGGCCGAGGGGCGCGCGGTCACGGTCCTCACCTCGATCGCGCCCGACCCCACCGGCTACGGCCGCATCGTGCGCGCCGAGGACGGGCGCGTCATCAGGATCGTCGAGGAGAAGGACGCCGACGAGGCCGAGCGCTCCATCACAGAGGTCAACGCGGGCGTCTACGCCTTCGACGGGGCCTTCCTCCACGACACCTTGAAGTCGGTCGGAACGGACAACGCCCAGGGCGAGGTCTACCTCACCGACGTGCTCGCGGCCGCCGAACCCGCCGGTCGGACGGCGGGCGCCCTCGTCCTCGCCGATCCCTGGGAGGCGCAGGGCTGCAACGACCGCGTTCAGCTCGCCGAACTCGGAGCCGAGATCAACAAGAGGATCTGCGAGCGCCACATGCGCCGGGGGGTGTCCATCGTCGACCCGGCATCCACCTGGATCGGCATCGACGTCGAGATCGGCGCCGACACGACGATCTGGCCCGGAAGCGTCCTGCGGGGCGCCACGACCGTCGGGAACGGGTGTGAGATCGGTCCCGGAACGACGCTCGATTCGGCGCATGTGGCCGATCGCGCCCGGGTCGCAAGCGCCTGGGTGGTCGGGGCGAGCGTTCCAGCCGATACGATGGTGGCACCATTCAGCGTCATCGGGCAGCCCGAATCGGACTGACCCGCCGGGTTCTCAGGGCAAGGGGAGGAACACCGCATGAGCGGATTGGTGACCAGCGGGGAGAAGAGCCTCGTCCTCGTTTCAGGCAGGGCGCATCTCGAGCTCGCCCAGCAAGTCGGTGAGGAGATCGGGTGCGGGGTCTCGCCGGTGACCGCCTACGACTTCGCGAGCGGTGAGATTTACGTCCGCTTCAACGAGTCCGTCCGCGGCGCCGACGTCTTCGTCCTCCAGTCCCACACCGGGCCGATCAACAAGTGGCTCATGGAGCAGCTCATCATGATCGACGCCGCGAAGCGCGCCTCCGCCAAGCGCATCACCGCGGTCTCGCCCTTCTACCCCTACGCGCGTCAGGACAAGAAGCACCAGGGCCGCGAGCCGATCTCGGCCCGCCTGGTCGCCGACCTGTACAAGACCGCCGGCGCCGACCGCGTCATGAGCGTCGACCTGCACGCCTCGCAGGAGCAGGGCTTCTTCGACGGCCCCGTCGATCACCTCTTCGCGATGCCGGTCCTCGTCGACTACGTGCGCTCGCGCCTCGACCTGTCGAACACCGTCATGGTCTCCCCGGACGCCGGCCGCATCCGCGTCGCCGAGAAGTGGTCCTCCAAGCTCGGCGGGGTCCCGCTGGCCTTCGTCCACAAGACGCGCGACACGACCCGGCCGAATGTCGCGGTGGCGAACCGCGTCGTCGGCGATGTCGCAGGCAAGCAGTGCATCCTCGTCGACGACATGATCGACACGGCGGGCACCATCACCGAGGCCGTCAAGGTCCTCAATGACGCCGGAGCCCAGAAGGTCATCATCGCCGCCACCCACGGCATCCTCTCCGAGCCGGCCGTCCGCCGACTGACGGAATGCGGGGCCGATGAGGTCGTCGTCACCGACACGCTACCGATCCCGCCGGAGAAGCGATTCCCGAATCTCACGATCCTCTCGATCGCCCCGCTCCTCGCGCGCGCGATCAAGGAGGTCTTCGAAGACGGATCGGTCACATCCCTCTTCGACTGACTCGCACTCGGCCGCCCTCGTCGGGTACCCTCAAGGGGTTGCTCCGGCGAGGGCGGATCTGTATCCGCCGTGATCGACAGGGCCGAAGGGGAATCCACCTCCTTGAGGTTCATCGCGCCGAAGCGGAAGACCCAGAACAACAGGAGGCATCTCATGAGCGACACCCCGATTCTTGACGCGCAGACCCGTTCCGAGTTCGGCAAGGGAGCTGCCCGCCGCGCCCGCCGCGCCGGCCTCGTTCCCGCCGTCGTCTACGGACACGGCGGCGAGCCGGTCCACGTGGACGTCCCCGGGCACGACCTCTTCCTCATCGTCCGCGGCAACAAGAACGCCCTCGTCGACCTCAAGATCGACGGGAAGAGCCAGCTCGTCCTCGTCAAGGACGTCCAGCGCCACCCCGTGTCCCGCAACCTCCTCCACGCCGACTTCCTCGCCGTCAAGGCGGGCGAGAAGGTCGACGTCGAGGTCGCGATCGTCGTCGTCGGCGAGCCGGCCCCCGGCACCCAGGCCACGGTCGAAGAGCACACCGTGACCGTCAAGGCCTCGGCGACCGCCATCCCCGAGTCGATCGAGGTCGACGTGACCGGCATCGAGGCGGGAACCGTCATCCGCGCCGCCGATCTCGTCCTCCCCTCCGGCGTCGAGTCCGAGCTCGACCCCGAGCAGGACATCGTCGTCGTCACCGAGATCGAGGCAGAGGCCGAAGAGGCCCCCGCCGTCGAGGCGGAGTGACCCCGCTCCTGCCGATCGCATGTCTTCGGGCGGGCCGCGTGAGCGGCCCGCCCCATGCGTATCACCGGCGGGGGACCCGTTGAAGGAGGGCGCCCGATGATCAGCCCCTACCCCGCGCGAGCGCCGCTCCCCGCCAGCGAAGAGCCCGCTCCCCGCACCTACCCGGCGCAAGTCGACCCGACGACCTGCGGGATCGCGGTCCTATCGCTCCTGGCGGCGCGCGCCGGAGCCGATCCTCACTACCTCGACCCCGACGCGGATGTCGAGGCCGAGCAGAAGCGCCTCCACGCCCTCGCGGCCAGGGTCGGGACCCCCTGGCCCCAGGCCCTGGGCACCTCGCCCTGGGCGCTCGCGCGCCTCGCGCGCCACGCCACGGGCCGTCGACACCGCATCGCCTTCAACGGCCCGGGCCTGCGCGCCCGGATCGACACGGCCCTCGCCTCAGGATGGGACGTGCCCGTCTACACGGGCGGGGCGCGGACGGCCCTGAGCGCGCTCATCCCCCGCCACGTCGTCCTCATCCTCGCCCACGAGGGCGCGCCAGCGCGCTACGCGGTCTTCGAACCCTCCTCGGGCCGGGTCTTCACCCTCGGCCCCGACGAGTTCCTCCTCGGAGCGGACTCGGCCAGACCGGCCCTGGGCCATTGGAGGCGCGTCCTCTTCGCCCTCGTCCCCTCGGCGCACTAGCCCCCGGCTCAGTCCCTCGGCCACACCCGGACGATGCGGGCGAGCAGTTCGGCGAGACGCTCCTTCGAGGATGCGCCCTGCTCGAGCACCTCCTCGTGCGACAGGGACTCGCCCGGCGTCGTACCCGCCGCCGCGTTCGTGATGAGGGACAGCCCCAGCACCTCCAGCCCGGCCTCGCGCGCCGCGATCGTCTCGAGGGCGGTCGACATGCCCACGAGGTCGGCGCCGAGCGCGACCGCCATGCGCACCTCCGCGGGCGTCTCGTACTGGGGCCCGGGGAACTGGGCGTACACGGCCTCGAGGATCGTCGGATCCACCGAGTTCACGAGGCCCCTGAGACGGGGCGAATACGCGTCGGAGAGATCGACGAAGCTCGCCCCGTGCAGGGGGGTCGCGGCCGTCAGATTGACATGATCGGCGATGAGGGCCACGGAACCCGGCCCGATCCGGGGATTCGTCGATCCGCATCCATTCGTGAGGATGGCCCTCGCGATGCCGAGGGCCGCAGCGACCCGTACCGCGTGCGCGACGGCATCGGCTCCGCGCTCCTCGTAGAAGTGCGTCCGGGGCAGCAGCAGCGCGTGGAAGGGGCGCCCGTCCTCATGATCGAGTGCGAGCAGCTGGATCCGGGCCGTGTGACCGGCGACCGGCGAGTCCGCGAAACCGGGAATCGAGGCCGCCGGAACCGAAAGGACTTCACGGCCGATCGAATGCGCGGCCGAACCCCAGCCCGAACCGGGAACGAGGAGGACATCCGGGACGATCCCGTCGAGCAGGGGGCGCAGCGCCCGCACGGAATCATCGACCATTGCGCGAATCTGAGAAGGAAGAGTCATGAGGACAAGGGTAGCCGCCGCGCGCGCTCCGAGCCGGAAGCCGGATCCGGAAGATGCGTGAGAACGGCGCGCAGGGCCCCGAACGCGTATCCTGGCGGCGTCGCCCGGTCCGCCGATCAACCGCGCGATGGAGCGAGAGGAGCCGCGTGGTCCGAGAACTGCGAACCGACGACGTCGTCGACCTCGCCTGCGATCTCATCGACATCCCCTCGGTGTCCGGAGATGAGAAGGCGATCGCCGATGCCATCGAGGCCCGCCTCCGACGCGCCCCCCACCTCGAAGTCCTGCGCGACGGGGATGCGATCGTCGCGAGGACCCGCCTCGCACGAGTGCATCGCGTGCTCATCGCCGGTCACCTCGACACCGTCCCGATCGCCGGCAACGTCCCCGCCGTGCGCTGCCTCGTCGACGGGATCGACACCGTGCGCGGCAGGGGAGCGGTCGACATGCTCGGAGGCGTCGCCGTCGCCCTGCGCGCGGCCCTCCTCCTCACGGCGCCCAAGCACGATGTCACCTGGGTGTTCTACGACCATGAGGAGGTCGAGGCGAGCCTCAACGGCCTCGGCCGTCTCATGCGCAATCACCCGGGCCTCCTCGGCGCCGACTTCGCGATCCTCGCAGAGCCGACCTCGGCGCACATCGAAGGCGGCTGCAACGGGAGCGTTCGGGTCATCGCGACGATCCCGGGGAAAGCGGCCCATTCCGCGCGCTCGTGGCGCGGCGACAACGCCATCCACAAGGCCGCGCCCGTCATCTCGAGGATCGCCTCCTTCGGCAACCCGACCGTCAACGTCGACGGCCTCGACTACCGCGAGTCCCTCCTTGTCGTCGCCGTCTCGGGCGGGAAGGCGAAGAACGTCGTGCCTGACGAGGTCGAGCTCGTCATCAACTACCGCTTCGCCCCCTCCAAGAGCACGGACGAGGCGATCGCCCTCGTCACCTCGTACTTCGCGGGAACAGGGGCGCGGATCGAAGTCGACGACCGCTCCCCGGGCGCGCGGCCGGGAGCCGATTCGCCGATCGCCCGCGACTTCATCGCCCACGCCGGCGCCATCGCCGAGGCGCACGGGGAGGAACTGCGCGTCGTCGCCAAGCAGGGGTGGACGGACGTCGCGCGATTCTTCGATCTCGGGATCCCCGCGGTGAACTTCGGCCCCGGCGACCCCCTGCTCGCCCATACCGACGAAGAAGCCGCACCCGCGGCGGACATGACCAGGTGCCTGGACGCGCTCCTCGCCTGGCTCGACGACAAGGAGAAGGAATGACCTCCGATCAGCCGACCCGCAGGACCTACCAGCGCGGCCCCGTGATCCTGCGCGGCACCGCGATCCCCGAGGAGACCTCGGACACGCGCCTCCTCGAAGCGCAGGAATCCGCCGACTGGCTGCACGAGGACCCCTGGCGCGTCCTGCGCATCCAGGCCGAATTCGTCGAGGGCTTCGGCGCGCTGTCCGAAGTCGGCCCGGCCGTATCCGTCTTCGGCTCGGCGCGCACCCGTGAGGACTCCAAGTACTGGACGATCGCCTATGAGATCGGCAGGCTCCTCGTCGACGAGGGCGTCGCAGTCATCACCGGTGGCGGTCCCGGGGCGATGGAAGCGGCGAACAAGGGGGCCTGGGACGCAGGGGGCAAGTCGATCGGGCTGGGCATCGAGCTCCCGCACGAGCAGTCGATGAACCCCTGGGTGAACATCGGGATCAACTTCCGCTACTTCTTCGCCCGTAAGACCATGTTCGTCAAGTACTCCTCCGGATTCATCGCGATGCCCGGCGGCTTCGGCACGATGGACGAGCTCTTCGAAGCGCTCACGCTCGTCCAGACATCGAAGATCCACTCCTTCCCGATCGTCCTCGTCGGCAGCGACTACTGGCGCGGACTGGTCGATTGGGTCGCCGGATCCATGGTCGCCGAGGGCACCCTCGATGAAGCCGAGCTCGATCTCATTCACCTCGTGGACGAGCCCGAAGAGGCCGTCCGCTTCGCCCTCGGCCGCTGAGCTCCGCGCCCGTCGTGTGATTCGGCACGATTCCGGCTAAAATGGGGGTGTCACTGCCGCGCGGCACGCGCGTGCAGACGAAAAAGGGACAAGGAGCGGTACATGGCAGCGATGAAGCCGAGGACCGGTGACGGCCCGCTGGAGGCCACGAAAGAGGGACGCGGAATCGTCATGCGCATCCCGAGCGAGGGGGGCGGCCGCCTCGTCATCGAGCTCACTCCCGATGAGGCAAGCGAACTGGCGGCGGCGCTGAGCGCCGCGGCGAGGTCGGCGAGATCGCGCAGAAAGCGGTCGGTCTCTGGCCCGTAGTGTATGCCGTCGCTGTAGAGCTCGTTGGCAACGATGATGAGCGCACCGGCCTGCTGCCTCAGCTCGAGCAGCGGGGCCACGATCTCGTGCGGATGGCCCGACGTCCCGTAGACTTCATTGGCATACACTAC
>NZ_JBNOYB010000040.1:0-20915 GCF_050312375.1 Schaalia sp. | reverse complement strand
GTGTGAACAACGAAGACCACAAGAGCCAGGGCGGCATTGACGAACGCGAGAAGCGTCGGAAGATGCACCCTCATCGCCCGACCTCCCCGTTAGGCTCGGAAGTGCCAACAACCCCACCTAACGAGGAGGAAGATCCTTGATCGCACTGACAATGAACGGCGCAACATGGCAGATCGACGATACGAAGCACGATGTCGCAGAAGTCACGCAACTGATTCACAAGCACGCTGGAGGGAAGACCTGGTTCTTCCTCGCGAACGGGAACACGCTTCACCTCGGCCTTCCGGAGCACCCGGAATATGCCATCGAGACTGATGCCGTTTCCCACTAATTCGCCCAACTCCCAGTGAGTGACCGCTGCGGGGCACACTCCGACGACCTTCCGATAGTCGGGCGTGCCTCGCAGCGCATCGGCGACCTCGACGATGCTGAAGTAAACGAGCGCGCTCACGCTCCGACCTCCTCGCCCATGTAGAGGATCCGGAGGCCGATCGGGCAGCCGTCCGCTTCGAGGCGGTCCACGTCCTCAATGCTCCAACGCCGGGAGCCGTTGATTTTTCGCGACACTGCGGGAGCCTGGACGCCGAGGGTCTTCGCGATATCGACTTGCGTGAGGCCGAGGGCCTGCATGTAGCGGCGAACCTCATCACTGATGATCGCCTGCTTGCTGATCGTTTTCATGCACAAAACGTATTCCGCAATGGCATGTGTCAGGCCGTTTGGTCCCGGCGTGTCGCGTAACAGGGTGGTGCGTAACCTTCCAAAGCGGAATAGGCTATGTACATGACAACGATGACGATCGCCCCCGAGGGGCTTGATGTAGTGCAGGTTGTGGCTTCGAACATTCGCGCCGAGGCGGCACGACGCGGACTCTTCCAGTCCGACATAGCCGACGCCCTTGGCGTGCAGCAAGCGACGATCTCGAAGCGTTGGAGGGGCGGGAGGGCGTGGCCGCTCGAAGACCTCGGCCCCGTTGCCGACCTCCTCGGCGTTTCAGTCGCGGATCTGGTCACTCCGCATGGTGAAGCGGATGGTAGGCCCACCGGGACTCGAACCCGGAACCCACGGATTAAAAGTCCGCTGCTCTACCATTGAGCTATAGGCCCGCGCGGCAGGTTCCGCGCTTGTTCGGCGATGCCGAAGCGGTCGTGCGACCACCGTCATTGTAGACGGAACGGCCGGACTCGGTGGACGGCGCCTCCGTGTCGACGCCGTCCCCGGAGATTCCGCCTCAACCCCGCAGACCCGCAGCCGCCTCGTCGATCTCGGCTCGGCTCGGACAGGTCGCCGGCCCGCGCCTCGTCGTCGAAAGCGCGCCCGCGCAGTTCGCGAGGAGAAGGGCCTCCTCGAGCGGGACACCGCTCGCCCACGCCGCGCACAGCACACCGGAATGGGCGTCTCCCGCGCCGTTCGTGTCGATCGCCTCGACCGAGGGCGTGGGGATCCGCTCGACTCGTCCGCCGCGCGCGAACCAGGCGCCCTCCGGGCCCTTGCGCAGGACGAGGTCGGAGCCGAGACGCTCGGCGAGGCGCAGGGCGAGGCCGGCGGTCCCTTCCTCCCCGTTCGGTCCCTCCCCGGTCCCGCCCTCGGCGATCCCGAATCGGGCGGCGAGGATCGCGGCCTCGCGCTCGTTCACCGACCACAGGGGGTGCAGGCGCCTGAGGATCTCGATCTGCTCCTCGCTGAAGTCCGCGACGAGCGGGCCGACATCGGCGAGGACGCGCAAGCCGCTCCCGGCGTGCGCCTCGGAGAAGCGGGCCAGCGCCCGCGTGTTCGCGACATGGCTGAAGGAGTAGCCCGAGATGTAGATGACGTCCTCGGGCCCGGGGACGATGCCGGTGAAGGCGTCCTCCGGCTCCATCGTCTCCGCGCCCCGCGTCGACACGAAGGTCCGCTCCCCGCCCTCTTCCGTCAACGCGACGCAGATGCCCGTATCGGCACCGGGGATCGTCGGCCCGGCCGCCTCGACCCCGAGGCGGGCGAGGGCGTCACGGGCGAGCTCGGCGAAAGGGCCGTCGCCGAGGGCTCCGTGGTAGATGATCTCCGCGTCGAGCCGTCGTGCCGCGTAGATGACGTTGAAACCGCCACCGGGCGTGAGCATCGCCGAATCGGCGAAGACATCGCCGCCGCGGTCCGGCAGACCGGTGATGCCGAGGGCGAGGTCGATGACGACCTGGCCGAGGTGGTGAACCCTTCCGCTCATCGTGCAGCTCCTTCGTATGCCGTGCGCGAGTCCCGGGATGACGCCCTCAGTCGCAAGAGGGCGTCGGCCCGTTCCGATACGCTCAGCGAGTTCACCGTGCGAACGGTGTCCCACCACTGCTCGGGCCACGCATCCGTCCCCGTCGTGGCGCCGAGGACGGCACCCGCGATCGCCCCGATCGTGTCGGTGTCACCACCGAGGTTCGCAGCCGCGAGCAGCGCCTGATCCGGCCGATCGGCGTAGCGATGAACGAGGGCGAAGGCGCAGGGGATCGATTCATTGGATTCGACGGAGGTCCCGATGCGTGCGCGAAGGGCCTCGAGGAAAGCGGCCTCCTCCAAGGGCGAATCGGAGAGGGCGAGCGCCTCGTCGAGACGGTCGAGGACCTTCGCCTTCGGGCTCCATTCGCCGACATCACCCAAGGAGGCCACCAGCGCGCGGGCCCCGACGATCGCATCCTTCGACGAGGACCCGTCGAGCCCGATGCTCACTGCGGCTGCGACGAGCGCCGCCGAAGCGAATCCGGGAACCGTGTCATGGGTGACGCGGCAGCTGGAGCGGACGCCCTCGGCGAAACGCTCGGCGTCCTCCCACGAGAAGGCGATGCCGATCGGCGTGACCCGCATCGCCGCGCCGTTCGTCGTCCCGGTCTTGCCGGTGGTCGTCGGATCGGCGCCCGCGCGCACGGCTTCGAGGGCGACCTTCGTCGAGGGGCCGAGGAGGTCGAGGGATCCGCGTGCGATCATCTCGTCCTCCCATTCCAGGAGGAGTGCGGCGAATCTGGCGGGCGGGATCGCGCCCTCGGCCTCGATGAGGAGATCAGCGAGGAGAAGCGCTTGCTCAGTGTCGTCCGTGATGCTCCCCGCTGGCATCGAAGGGGCGACGGGCTGAGCGGCGGAGGCGTCGATGAGGCCGAGAACGCGCCCGTATTCGCCTTCGATGTCCGCTGGGGACATCGACTGAGTCGGCATCCCGAGAGCATCGCCGAGGGCGAGGCCCATGAGGGCGCCCTCGGCACGGTCGAGATCCGCGAAGGCCGATCGCGCGCGTCGTGTGTCGGTGGACAACATCGTCATGCGGTAACCGTATAGGCGCGAAGGTGCATGTACAAGGAAGAAGCGCGCCTCAGAGGCTGCCCGGCATCGCATCCGCGTCGAGGCGAGCGGAGCGTCCGGTGCGATCGGGGGAGTGGCGGGGAGGCGGGAAGCCTACAATCGACCGGACGAGTGCGACCCCACGCCGAGCGGAGGAGCGGAAATGCCCGGTCATGATTTCAAGCGCCCCAGGCGCCCCGCCATGCTCGGCCCCGCAACCGCAGAAGCGATCATCGGCGACGAGGATCCGGCGGCCTCCTCCGCCCTCGCCCACTCGAGCGCATGGGCGCTCATGGGGGTCGGAGACGAGGACTTCGACATCGAGGCGATCGGCCGCCTTCGCGCCCTCGTCCGCGGATCCGGAGTCGATGCGATCGCCCACCTGTGGGCGCGCAGCCCCGAGTTCACTTTGCCGGGCGCCCTGTGGAGGCTCTACCTGCTCGTCGAATGGTGCGAGAGGGACAGGGCCCTCGCCTGCGCCCTCTACGACGCGGGGACGAGGGCGGACATCGTCCCCGGACTCGAGCGCCCCCTCGAAGTCCGCCCCCTCGAGTCGATCCTCGACGAGGCCGAAGCCCTCCTGCGGGGCGATCTGAGCGACGACGAGCTCGACCACGTCCTCGCCCAGGCTTCCATCGCCCTTCGCCTCCTCGCGGCCGGCGAAGGCGGGAACGGGGACTGGATCACCGACCCGAATGATCCTCTCGCCCATGCGGTGACGACGCGCGCCCGCGCTTTCCTCGCGACCGCCGAAGAACTCGACATCGCGGCCCGCGAAGCCCGCGTCGGCGCCCTCGACTGAGAAACCGCCGCTCGCAGTCTCAGTCCCCTCCACTGGCCAGCGAGGACGCTCCTGCGCGCCTACGATCGAAGGCGGATGCGCCAGTGCAGGTTACGAACTCGAAGGGACGACGCATGTCCGAGACCGCGCGTGAATTCTCCGCCCCCGACGCCTCCTGGCCGCTTCCGGTCGCCGACGCCCCCGAGAGTCCCTGCGCCCCCGAGGCGAAGCGGCAGTCCTCGGTCGAGGGCGCCAGGGCCGAAGAGATGTTCGTGCCTGCGGACGAGGCCGGACTCGTCGGCGTCGAGCACGAGGACTCCGAGTATGAGGACGAGGCGCGGGCCTTCGAGCCTCTGCCGCCGGCCCTCACCACCGAAGTGGACCTCTCCGCGCCGCTCGGAGAGGACGAACCCCTGCCCAAGGGCCGTTTCGCCGACAGGGAGATCTCGTGGATGGCCTTCAACCAGCGCGTCCTCGAGCAATCCGAGGACGTCGAACTGCCCCTCCTGGAACGCGCGTGGTTCTCCGCGATCTTCTCCTCGAACCTCGACGAGTTCTACATGGTCCGCGTCGCCGGCCTCAAGCGCAGGATCGCCGCGGGGATCGCGAAGAAGACGGCGTCCGGCCTCGAACCCCGGCAGGTCCTCGAGGGCATCCAGGTGAGGACCCGTGAACTCGCGGCCCGCCAGGCCGAGGACTTCCAGACGGAGATCCTTCCCGCCCTCGACGCCTCCGGAATCCATCTGCGCAGGTGGGATGAACTGGATGAGGCGCAGCACGCGACCCTGACCCGCTACTTCCGCCGCCGGATCTTCCCCGTGCTCACGCCGCTCGCGGTCGACCCCTCGCACCCCTTCCCCTACATCTCGGGCCTGTCCCTCAACCTCGCGGTCGTCGTGCGCAATCCCCTGAGCGGAAAGCTCCACTTCGCCCGGGTCAAGGTTCCCCAGTCCCTGCCGCGCCTCATCAACGTCGACACGGCGCTCGCGGGCGGGTCCGTCGAGGATCGCGTGCAGGCCGAGGGCGGCGCGGTCTTCATCACCCTTGAGGACGTGGTCCGCGCTCATCTGGAGCACCTCTTCCCCGGTGTCGAGATCGTCGAGGCTCACGGCTTCCGCGTCACCCGCAACGAGGACCTCGAAGTCGAAGAGGACGACGCCGAGAACCTCCTCACCGCGATGGAGGAGGAGCTCCTGCGCCGCAAGTTCGGCCCCGTGGTCCGCCTCGAGGTCGAGGAGACCATCTCCGATTTCGTCCTCGACTTCCTCGTCGAGAAGCTTGAGATCTCGGCTGCGGATGTCATCTCCTTGCCCGCGCCGCTCGATCTGACCCTGTGCAATGAGCTCCACGACCTCGACCTCGCCGACCTCAAGTACCCGAAGTTCGTCCCGGTGACCGCCGCGGGCCTGGCGGAGTTCGAATCGTCGAGGGCGGGGGACGTCTTCGCGAAGATCCGCGAGCACGATGTCCTGCTTCACCACCCCTATGATTCCTTCGCGACCTCGGTTCAGGCCTTCATCACGCAGGCGGCGCGCGACCCGCACGTCCTGGCGATGAAGCAGACCCTGTATCGGACCTCCGGGGATTCGCCGATCGTCTCGGCGCTGATCGAAGCGGCCCGCTCGGGCAAGCAGGTCGTCGCGATCGTCGAGATCAAAGCGCGTTTCGACGAGGAGGCGAATATCGGCTGGGCGCGCAAGCTCGAAAGGGCCGGCGTGCACGTCGTCTACGGCATGGTCGGTCTGAAGACGCATTGCAAGCTCTCCCTCGTGGTGCGTCAGGAGGCCGATGGGCTGTGCCGCTACTGCCATGTCGGCACGGGCAACTATCATCCGAAGACCGCGCGCGGCTATGAGGACCTCGGGCTGCTCACCTGCGACCGCGAGGTCGCTCAGGACCTCACGCGCCTGTTCAACCAGCTGTCGGGCTATGCGCCGCGTTCGACCTTCCACCGTCTTCTCGTCGCGCCCCTGTCGATCCGCGACGGCCTCATCGAACGGATCGATGCTCAGATCGCCCGGAAGAAGGCGGGCGAGGAGGCGTGGATCGGCGTCAAGGTGAACTCCGCGGTCGATGAGAGGGTCATTGACGCCCTGTATCGGGCCTCGCAGGCGGGGGTTCCGGTCGATGTGCAGGTGAGGGGCATCTGCGCGCTGCGGGCAGGAGTGCCGGGGCTGTCTGAGAACATCAGGGTCCGCTCGATCCTCGGCAGGTACCTCGAGCACTCGCGCATCTACGCCTTCGGGCCGAAGGGGGCCGAGGAGGTGTGGATCGGCTCGGCCGATCTCATGCACCGCAACCTCGACCGGCGCGTCGAGGCGCTCGTGAGGATCGCGGATCCGGAGCAGGTCGCCTATCTTGCCGATCTGGTTCGGCGCGGTGTCGATCCGATGACGGCGTCGTGGGCGCTGAAGAAGAACGGCAAGTGGAAGCGGCGTCAGTTCGATGCCTCGGGTGAGCCGTTGTCCGATTTGCAGGTGGAGCTCATGGAGGAGGCCTCCGCCCGCGTCATCGGCCGCTGACCCCTCCCCTCCTTCCCTCCTTCGCCGAAGTCATCACTTTTCTTCGCCGAGGTCATCACCTTTGTTCATCGAGGAGATGCGGTGCCCTCCTCCCCACCGCCTTCTCGGATGCTCAGACAGGGTGTCGACGTCAGCTCAGCGCCGCGGCACGAGTTCCCGCCACGAGGTCGAATTCGCCGGAACCGCATCGTCAACAAGATCCCCTCGACGCGAAGAAGTGATGACCTCGGCGCGACAAGGTGATGCTTTCGGCGCAGAAAGGTGATGACCTCGGCGGGAGAGGCGGAGGGGGTCAGTTTCTTCCGGGGTCGCCGTCAGCGGGCGGTTCCTCAGCGGAGGGATCGGCGGCGGTCGTGTCGACTGCCTCGCCCTCGACGATGTCCGTCCGCTCGATCTCGATCGTGAGCTTCGCGAGCGGGGCGCCGATGGCGGCGGCGGTGCCCGCGACGAGGGCGGCGAAGGGGTTCCACAGCACCGCTGCCGCGCCGACCGCCGCACCGAGATTCATCGGGATCGACGCGAGTTCCCGGCCGTGCTCGTCCCTGAGGACGATCTTGCGGACGGAACCGTCGGCGATGAGCTTCTTCACCGTGTCGGTGAGCTCGGAACCGAGGATCTGGATCCTCTCGTAATACGTGTTCGAGTCGGTCATCGTGGGGGTCCTCCGCGTCGGTGGTCCGGATACGCCAACGATAGACGGGATTCGCATGCCGCGCGCTCCGGGTTCTAAGGCGTGCGACGGTCGGGGAGCGGCCGGTAGGCTTACGGGGTGCCCCGTCTTGTCCGTCCCTCTCCGATCCCCTCGCGGCTGGTCCGTGCCGCCGGCGCCCTGGTCTGGCGTTTCACCGATCGTGAACGCCAGGTCCTGTCCGGTGAGCGCATCGATCCGAAGGACATCGAAGTCCTCATGGTCCACCGTCCGCGCTATCACGACTGGTCGTGGCCGAAGGGCAAAGCTGAGGCGAACGAACCCATCCTGAGCGCGGCCGCGCGCGAAGTCGAGGAGGAGACCGGGAAGGTCGTCGCCCTGGGCGCCCCGCTCACCACCCAGCGGTACCGCTTGGGATCGGGGCAGACGAAGGAAGTCCGGTACTGGGTGGGCACGCTCGTCGACGCATCGGAATCGAACCCGGATCCGGCGGCCAGGACGCGCGCTCCTGTGAAGCAGGCGCCTTCCAGTGAAATCGACCAGACGCGCTGGGCGTCGCCCTCGCGCGCTGACGACCTGCTGACGAGGCGCGGAGATCGCCGCCTCCTGTCCGAGTTGGTCGGGCGCGCCCAAGAAGGCAAACTGGTCACCTCCTCGATCGTCCTCCTCCGTCACGCGAAAGCGGTGTCGCGTCAGGCCTGGAGCGGGGGAGAGGAGTCGCGGCCGCTCACGCGGCTCGGCGCGCGCCAATCGCTCGATCTGGTTCCGCTCCTGTCCGCGCTGGGCGTCGATGAGGCCTACTCCTCCCCTTGGACGCGCTGCATCGACACCGTGGCGCCGTGGGCGGGCATCGCCGGGGTGGAGGTGCACTCCTGTGACGCGCTGAGCGAGTGGGTGGCGCAGGAAGATACGAGGGCGGCGCAGGCCGTCATGGCCGATCTCCTTGAGAGGGCGCACCCCCGTGCGGTCATCAGCGTTCACAGGCCGACGATCCCCCTGCTCCTCGAGCCCCTGAAGGCCGTCGCGCCCTCGGGCCTTCTTCGCGCATTCCCCTCGGAGAGCCCGTGGCTGTCGACGGCAGACATGCTCGTCGCACACGTCGAGCGTTCGAAGGCCCAGCCGGCCCTCCTCGCCCTCGAGAGGCACGGGACCCGCACGAAGACCGTCCTGGGATTGAACTGACACCCGCCGGGAGTGATCTCTCTCACCTGCTCGTTCACCCTCCGTTCACCCTCAACGGGGAATCGCGTCAACTCCGGTCTTTATCGTCGGGTTCGGCCGGGGTCGTCCGGCACCGATGATGCGCCGCCCGAAGGGCGGCAGAACGGAATGAACGCTCATGTCGCTCCCCACCAGCTTCTCCCGCTTCAGCGCCCTCGCCGGCGCGGCCGTCCTCATCACCTCGCTCGCCGCATGCGGCTCCGCGAACTCCTCCGACACGCAGTCCGACGCCGGGGCGTCCGGGGCGTCCGCGGGGGAAAGCGCCTCCCTGAGCGGCAATCTCGCGGGTGCCGGCGCCTCCTCGCAGGAAGCCGCGATGGAGGCGTGGAAGGCGGGATTCGCCGCCGTGCAGCCCGATGTCGCGGTCTCCTACGACGCGGTCGGCTCCGGGGCGGGCATCACCCAGTTCGCTGACTCCCAGGTCCTGTGGGCGGGTTCGGATGCGCCGCTCGAGGGCGAGGAGATCGAGGCGGCGAGGGCCCGTTGCGCCTCGCCCGCCTGGGCCCTGCCCGTGTACATCTCCCCGGTCGCGGTCATCTTCAATCTCGAGGGCGTCGATGCGCTCAACCTCGATGCGGCGACGATCGCGAAGATCTTCACCGGCGAGATCGCGAAGTGGAACGATCCGGCGATCGTCGCCTCGAATCCGGGCGTCGAGCTTCCCGACCTCGCGATCACCCCCGTGCACCGCTCCGACAAGTCGGGCACGACGGAGAACTTCACCGATTACCTCCACGAGGCGGCCCCCGAGGCGTGGGCCTACGATCCGGCGAAGGAATGGCCGATCGAGGGCGGGGAGTCCGGCGACAAGACCGCCGGCGTCGTCCAGGCCGTCACCGAGGGCGAGGGGACGATCGGCTACGCGGATGCCTCCCAGGCCGGTGACTTGGGCACCGTCGCCCTCGGAGCCGCCGACGGCACCTTCGTCTCCTTCTCGAACGAGACCGCTGCGGCCGCCGCCGACACGGCCTCCCCCGTCGAGGGACGCGAGGCGAACGACATCGCTCTCAAGGTCAACCGGGTTCCCGCGACGAACAACGCCTACCCGCTCGTCCTCGTCTCCTACTCGATCGTCTGCTCTGCCTACGCCGACGCGAACGAGGCCGCTCTCGTCAAGGCCTTCGTCGGCTATCAGGTCTCCGAGGAAGGCCAGCGGATGGCCGCTGACAATGCCGGTTCCGCTCCGCTTTCGGCCGCCATGACCGCGAAGGTCCGCGCCGCGCTCGACGCCATCAGGTGACCGGCCGGTCCCGCCGGAGCCGATGCCCGGCGGGACCGCCAGCGCCCTCGCCTCCGCCCCCAAGGGAACTCGTTCATGAAAAGCACAGGCAAGGCCGGGAACCTGGTCTTCAGCTCCGTGTCGACGGCAGCCGCGGTCATCATCCTCGCGACCCTCGCCGCGGTCGCGGCCTTCCTCGTCCTCGAGGCGTGGCCCGCGATCTCGGATACCGCCGCGGCCTTCAAGATCCAGGGATCGCCCGGGCCGGTGTCGATCTTGAGTTTCACGCTTCCGCAGCTCTTCGGCACCGTCCTCGCCGCCGCGATCGCGATGCTCGTCGCCGTCCCCGTGTCCGTCGGAATCGCCCTGTTCATCAGCCACTACGCGCCCCGCGCGCTCGCCCAGGTCCTCGGCTACCTCGTCGATCTGCTCGCGGCCGTCCCCTCGGTCGTCTACGGGCTCTGGGGCGCGATGTGGCTCATTCCTCTGCTCAAACCGGTGTGGACCTGGCTCAACGCCCACATGGGATGGTTCCCGCTCTTCGCCGGCGAGGCTTCGCCGACCGGCCGCGTCATCGCCTCTGCCTCCCTCATCCTCGCCGTCATGATCCTCCCGATCATCACCTCCGTCTCGCGGGAGGTCTTCCTCAAGACCCCGCCGCTCCACGAGGAGGCCGCCCTTGCGCTGGGCGCCACCCGTTGGGAGATGGTCCGCATGGCCGTCCTGCCCTTCGGGCGATCCGGAATCGTCTCGGCCTCGATGCTCGGCCTGGGCCGCGCCCTCGGCGAGACCATGGCGGTCGTCATGGTCCTGTCCGTCGGCTCCTCCTACTCCTTCCGCATCCTCGAGGCCGGCAGGCATTCGACGATCGCGGCCAACATCGCCCTGCAGTTCCCCGAGGCGACGGGCATCAACCGTTCCGCCCTCATCGCGACCGGTCTCGCCCTCTTCGCCATCACCCTCGTCGTCAATTCGGTCGCCCGCTGGATCGTCGCGCGCAGGGCCGAGTTCTCAGGAGCCAATTGATGACCGCCCGCGCCGTCCTTCCGCCCTCCGCGACTCGCGGCCAGAAGCTCTTCATTTCGGACGATCCGGGTTGGGACCGGATCCGCGCGTGGAAGGACCGGGCCGCCCGGATCGGCGTGTCCTCGGCCTTCCTCCTCGCGATGATCCCCCTGGCTTCCCTGATCTGGACGGTCCTGTCGAGGGGCTACCTCCGGCTCACGCCCGCCTTCCTCGCGACGGACATGGTCGGTGTCTTCGGCGGCCTCGTGAGGGGCGGCATCGCCCACGCGATCGTCGGCACTCTTCTCGTCACCCTCCTCGCGGCCCTCATCTCCGCGCCGATCGGCGTGTTCACGGCGATCTATCTCGTCGAGTACGGGCGGGGCGGGCGCCTGGCCAGGGCGACGGGATTCTTCGTCGATGTCATGACCGGCATCCCCTCGATCGTCGCGGGCCTCTTCGCCGCAGCGCTTTTCACGGCCTGCGTCGGACCGGGGTACCGTGCGGGAATCGTGGGCGCGGTCGCGCTCTCCGTCCTCATGGTCCCGACCGTCGTCCGCTCCTCCGAAGAGATGCTCCGCCTCGTCCCCAATGAGTTGCGCGAAGCCTCCTACGCCCTCGGCGTGCCGAAATGGAAGACGATCGTCAAGGTCGTTCTGCGCACCTCCGCCGCCGGGCTCACGACCTCGATCATGCTCGCGATCGCCCGCGTCATCGGTGAGACCGCGCCCCTGCTCATCACGGTCGGCTTCATCGAGAAGATGAACGTCAACCCCTTCGACGGGCGGATGATGACCCTGCCCGTCTACGTGTACCGCCAGTACTCCCAGGGCGCGGCGACGTGCCGTGCGGGTGTGGAGAACTGCGTGACGACGATCAACGAGGAGAGGGCCTGGGCCGCCGCCCTCGTCCTCATCCTCCTCGTGATGATCCTCAACGTCATCGCCCGCCTCATCGCGAAGGCCTTCGCGCCACGGGGCGGCCGTTGAATCCGGGAACGCCCGAGCCGGCCCCGGAACCGGAACGCCCGAGTCGGCCCCGGAACGGGAACGCCTGAACGCCGCCCCGGAATGCAAGACGCCCCTATGCCCCTCACTCACTCCAAGGACATCCCATGACGAAGCTCATCGACATCACGAACGAGAAGATCTTCTACGGCGACTTCCTCGCCGTCGACGACGTCACCGTCCAGATCCCGGCGCGCTCGATCACGGCGCTCATCGGCCCTTCGGGCTGCGGGAAGTCGACTTTCCTCAGGACCCTCAACCGCATGCACGAGGCGATCCCGGGCGCCCGCGTCGAGGGCCGGGTCCTCCTCGAAGGCCAGGACATTTACGCGAAGAACGTCGATCCCGTCCAGGTCCGCCGCCACGTCGGAATGGTGTTCCAGCGCCCCAACCCCTTCCCGACGATGTCGATCGCCGAGAACGTCCTCGCGGGCGTCACCCTCAATTCCCGCAAGCTCAAGAAGGCGGATGCGGAGGAGCTCGTCGAGGAGTCGCTGCGCGGGGCGAACCTGTGGAACGAGGTGAAGGATCGCCTCGACAAGCCGGGGTCGTCCCTTTCGGGCGGCCAGCAGCAGCGCCTGTGCATCGCCCGCGCGATCGCCGTGCGCCCGGCCGTCCTCCTCATGGACGAGCCCTGCTCGGCCCTCGACCCGATCTCGACGCTGGCGATCGAGGATCTCATGACCGAGCTCAAAGACGAGTACACGATCGTCATCGTCACGCACAACATGCAGCAAGCGGCGCGGGTTTCCCAGAAGACCGGCTTCTTCAACCTCGAGGCCGCGGGCAAGCCCGGGAAGCTCGTCGAGTTCGACGATACCGGGAAGATCTTCTCCCATCCGGCCGTGAAGGCGACGGAGGATTACATCTCCGGGCGCTTCGGCTGAACCGGGGCGCCCTGCGGGGCCTGCGCCGTGCAGGCAGTCGGCCCCGCCCTCGGCGGTCCTCCCGGAAACGGGGAGCGGGCCGAGAGCGGGGCCGAGGGCGACTGTGCGCGGGCCGAGAGCGGGCGGCGCCTACAGCCCGGAATCCTTGACGGAGGACGTGAGCGTCTGGGCGTCCATCGCGTGGACGAGGCACACGATCGTGCGATCCCCCTCGGCCCAGGAGCTCTGCGTCGGCGTCAACCATGTGACATCCAGGTTCGAGCTCAGGTAGGGCGCGCCGACGTATCCCTCGAAGGAGTCGACGCAGGCGGTTTCGGCCTGCGCGGACAGCGCCTGCTCCCCGGGGAAGGCCGCGTCCGCGTCCTGCGGGTCCGTGGGGACGAGGGCGGAGACCTCCGCCTCGTGGGAGGAGGTGCATGCGGCGCTCGTGATCGTCGTCGCTTGGGAGGCAGTGGGCAGTTGCAGGCAGTCGCCGACCTTGAGGTCGAGGACGGATGCGTTCGCGCACGCGGCCAGAAGGGGCATGACGAGGACGAGGGCGAGGCCCTGTCTTGCGCGTCGACGGGGGAGTCGGACGGTGAGCCGGGCGGTGGGCCGGGCGGGCCGTGTCGTGAGCATTCGATCCATTTCCGGCCGGATCAGACCAGCTGGATGAGCCAGTGGACGAGGTAGAACATCACAGCTGCGACGCCCGCGGCCGCCGGCAGCGTGAGGAACCAGCCGCCGACGATGTTGCCCGCGACGCCCCAGCGGACGGCGGAGAAGCGCTTGGTCGCGCCCACGCCGAGGATCGCCGAGGTGATCGTGTGCGTCGTCGAGATCGGCGCGTGCAGGACGAATGCGGACAGGTACAGGACGACCGCCGACACGGATTCGGCGACGAAGCCGCGAGCCGGATCGAGGTCGATGATCTTCCTGCCGAGGGTCCGCATGATCCTCCAGCCGCCCGAGTAGGTGCCGAGCGAGATCGCCGTGGCGGCCGCGAGCTTGACCCACAGCGGAACGGTCATGTCGCCGGTCACCGGATCGAAGATGTTGTGGTGCTCGCCGTAACCGCCTGCGACCAGTGCCATGACGATGACGCCCATCGTCTTCTGCGCGTCCTGGAGGCCGTGGCCCAGTGCCATCGCCGCAGCGGAGATCGTCTGGAGGATCCTGAATCGGCGCATCGTCCGGTGGTACGGGAGGTTCCTCAGGGCGACCATGAGGATGCGCATGAGGACGTAGCCGATGAGGAAGCCGACGACCGGCGAGGCGAACATCGGGATGATGACGTGATCGAGGATCCCCATCCACTGGACCGCCGTGGAGGAGGCGAGGCCCGCGCCGACGAGGCCGCCGATGAGGGCGTGGGACGAGGAGGAGGGCAGGCCGAACCACCAGGTGATGAGGTTCCACACGACGGCGCCGATGAGCGCGGCGAGGACGATGACCAGGCCCTCTCGTTGCATCGTGATGTCGGTCGAGGCCGTGTAGTGGGAGATGTCGATGATCCCCTTGCCGATCGTCTTGGCCACCTCGGTGCCCAGGAGGGCGCCGATGATGTTCATGACCGCGGCCATGAGGAGCGCCACCCTCGGGGTGAGTGCGCGGGTCGACACGGAGGTCGCGATCGCGTTCGCGGCGTCGTGGAAGCCGTTCGTGTAGTCGAAGCCGAGGGCGATGACGATGACGAGGGTGACGAGGATCAGGTTGAGATCCACGGTCTCAGGACTCCTTCACCGCGATCGTCTCGATCGCGTTCGCGAGGTCCTCGAATGCGTCCGACGCCTTCTCAAGGACCTCGATGAGGTCCTTGAGCTTGATGACCATGATCGGGTCGAGTCCCGAATCGAAGACGGCGGTCAGTGCGCGGCGGTAGGTGAGGTCGCCTTCGTTCTCGAGGCGGTTGATCTCGACCCAGTAGTCGCGCAGGTCGAGCGGCGACTTGAGGCCGGGGATCGACTGGGCGGTCTGGTCCGCGCAGCGGGCGAGGATGTCGATCTGCTCGGCGAGGAGGGAGGAGACCTGTTCGGGCAGCTCGTCGATCCCGTACATGACGAAGAGGTCGCAGGCCTCGTCGATGAGGTCGAGGCAGTCGTCGAGATTCGAGCCGAGGAGTCCGAGGTCCTCGCGATCGAAGGGGGTGATGAAGGTCTGGTTCACCAGGCGCGCGATCCGGTGGTTGATCTCATCGCCGGAGTGCTCGACCTCGTGGAGCTGGTCGCGGATCGCGATCCGTTCCTGTGCGGAGGCGCCGAGGACTGACGCGAGGAGCGCGGTTGCGGACACGAGGTTCGCAGCCTGCTGGGAGAAGAGGTCGAAGAAGGACGGGCCGTCAGCGGCCTTGCGGAATCCCACGATATTCCTCCTGAAGAGTGAAGAACGCATGTCTGCGCGGTTACAGACTAGGGCAACTCCCGGCCTGTGCGTACTGCGCCGGGGCTCGCAACGCCGCGGGCAGGCCATCTGTGAACCGTTGCACATTCGTCAACGGGACCATTCGCCCGCGCGATCTGCCTCACGATCGGGGATGATGGAATACGTAGATCAGGGGCGTGACCGCGCTCCGGAATACCGAGTGCCTCAGGAGGCAAAATGTCCGTGACCGAACAGGATGTGCGCGCAGCCGCTCCGTCCAACGCTCCCGAAGACGTCCTCAAGTGGGTCGCCGAGATCGCAGCGCTGACGACGCCTGACGCCATCGAGTTCTCCGATGGTTCGCAGGAAGAGTGGGATCGCCTCACCTCCCTCATGGTTGAGACCGGTATGTTCACCAAGCTCAACGAGGAGAAGCGCCCGAACTCCTTCCTCGCCCGCTCCCTCCCCTCGGATGTCGCGCGCGTCGAGTCCCGTACCTTCATCTGCTCGGAGAAGGAGGAGGACGCAGGTCCGACGAACCACTGGGCCGATCCGGCCGAGATGAAGGCCATCCTCAAGGAGAAGTTCACCGGCACGATGGCCGGTCGCACGATGTACGTCATCCCCTTCTCCATGGGCCCGCTCGGCGGTCCGATCTCGCAGCTCGGCATCGAGATCACCGACTCCCCCTACGTCGTGTGCAACATGCGCATCATGACTCGCATGGGCAAGGCCGCGATGGACCTCATCGCCGAGGGCAAGCCGTGGGTTCCCGCCGTTCACTCCGTCGGCGCTCCGCTCGCCGAGGGGCAGGCCGACACCACCTGGCCCTGCAACGAGGAGAAGTACATCACCCACTTCCCGGAGACCAATGAGATCTGGTCCTTCGGCTCGGGTTACGGCGGCAACGCCCTCCTCGGCAAGAAGTGCTTCGCGCTGCGCATCGCGTCGACGATGGCCCGCCGTGACGGCTGGATGGCCGAGCACATGCTCATCCTCCGCCTGACCCGCGAGGAGACCGGCCAGCAGTTCCACGTGACTGCGGCCTTCCCCTCGGCCTGCGGCAAGACGAACCTCGCCATGCTCCAGCCCACGATCCCCGGCTACAAGGTCGAGACCGTCGGCGACGACATCGCGTGGATGCGCCCGGGCCCGGACGGCCGTCTGTACGCGATCAACCCGGAGGCCGGCTTCTTCGGCGTCGCCCCGGGCACCTCGTACGACACGAACCCGATGGCCATGGACACCATGCGCGCCAATTCGATCTTCACCAATGTCGCGCTCACCGATGACGGCGACGTCTGGTGGGAGGGCATCGACGGTGAGACCCCGGCTCACCTCATCGACTGGCACGGCAAGGACTGGACCCCCGAGTCCGGCGAGAAGGCCGCCCACCCGAACAGCCGCTTCACCGTTCCGGCCTCGCAGTGCCCGATCATCTGCGAGGACTGGGAGGCTCCGCAGGGCGTCGCGGTCGACGCGATCCTCTTCGGCGGTCGTCGCGCCACGAACGTGCCGCTCGTTGCCGAGCAGTACGAGGCCGCTCACGGCGTCTTCATCGGCGCTTCGGTCGCCTCTGAGGTCACCGCTGCGGCGACCGACGTCAAGGCCGGTTCGCTGCGTCACGACCCCTTCGCGATGCTGCCCTTCTGCGGCTACCACATGGCCGACTACTGGGGTCACTGGCTCGAGATGCAGGCCGAGCTCGGCGAGAAGTTCCCGAAGGTCTACCAGGTCAACTGGTTCCGCAAGGATGAGAACGGCAAGTTCATGTGGCCGGGTTACGGCGACAACTCGCGCGTTCTCGACTGGATCGTCCGTCGTGCGGCGGGCGAGGTCGAGGCCGTTGACGGCGTGACCGGTCGCTACCCGAAGTTCGAGGACTTCAACCTCGAGGGCCTGGACATCGACGAGACCGTGTGGGCCAAGCTCTTCGAGATCGACCTGGATGCGTGGTCGGCCGAGATGGACGGCACCGAGGAGTACTTCGCCCAGTTCGGCGATAAGCTCCCGGCCGCCATCACCGAGCAGCTCGGCAAGTTCCGCGATCGCATCGCGGCTGCGCGCGCCTGATCTCATTGACGAGGGCGGTGCCCTGCCCTGAAGCGGCGGGGAGGCCGGACCCTGGTTGTTGAGAGCCCGGCGGGGGCGAGGATCTTCGGATCCTCGCCCCCGTTGTTTTTCCGGGTCCGTGCCGGGTGTGCTTCCTATCCGCGCGCGATCTGGGAATTTTGTCCTACATCGGACAATTCACATTTTCGCCTCGGTTCAACGAAATGCTGGTTCTGGGCATCCTTTAGATGGTAATCTAGTTGCGAAACGTTGACTCGATTTCCTCCAATGGTCTCGGGTGGGCGTGTGTATTTATCGGAAGGAAGGTCGTCTGCTGTGAAGATGACGATGAGAATGAAACGCGGACTCGTGCCGCTCGCGGCCTTGGCGGTCGTTGCGGGTTCGATGGTGGTCGCGCCATCGACGGCTTGGGCCGCCGGTGGGATCGACAATGAAGAAGCCATGGGCCAGAAGGGCTGGCTTGGCCCCACGGCCGCCCCGGCCACCCCCACGGCGGATGGCGCGCAAGTTGTGGCAGCCTATGACGCGAGTTACAGCCCGATTGCCGAGACCTACACGATCAATGGCGTGAGGGCGGACACGAAGACTCCGCCGACCGTGGTGCCGACTGGAGAAGAGTTCAAGAAGATTCGAGCGGCTTGTCAGACCGCGATCAATGGACTGACCGCCGGTCAGGGAGCGCCGTGCGAGGGCGTAACGCGGACGCTGACGCTGACTTTCGATAAGCCCGTGCTCGATCCCTACTTCGTTCTGGGCAGTACCGCGGGCGGCTCGAGACACCTCCCCAACGGTGGCACTACGTACTACCCCGGAGCTCTTAACCAGGTCACTCACGTGGCGGAGAAGAAGCCCTTGTGGCTTAACCTCCTCTGGGACAACATTCGCGTGACCGCGATCAACGGCAAGAAGCCGACGGAGCGCACCGCGAACCTCATTGTTGAGCCAAGCAAGCAGTTTGCTATCAGCTACGACCAGCAGGGCAGTCTGAACTTCTCCCTCATGACGGACAAGTTCATGGAGATCACGCCCGAGCAGCGGAAGGCGCTCATCGACGGGGGAGGAAAGGTTCCCGCAGACGCCGCGAACATCAAGTGGATGCTCGGGTGGGATAGCGATGGGAGCGTTAGCCCCGTGTGGGACGATATGCGCCAGCGTTTCCAGGTTCCGGGTTACGTCTCCTCGATGACTATCGAATATCAGCCGAACGTGTACGTGGCTGTCGAAAAGGAGAGCAAGAATGGGGGCGTCACCGAGCAGAACGGCTACAAGCCCTGGCATAAGGCCGCTCTTCCTCAGGCTGATATCTCCCTCGTGAAGACCTTCGATCAGACCGAGGTCAGGCCGGGTGAGGAGCTCACCTGGTCGCTCACGGTGAAGAACACCAGTGACAAGCAGCCGCTGCACGGCTACGTGCTCAAGGACCTCATTCCCGAGCTCATCGACCCGGCGACCGTGTCGATCACCAGCCAGCCTGCGGGCTCGGCGGTGATCGGCGGCGGCACCTCCGAAATCACGATGACCAACGTCCCCGCGGGCCACGCCATCGATCCGGCGACCGGCTACATCTCGGCCCAGGGCGGCACCGATCAGACGGCGGCCGTCCCGGTCGTCCTCGCCCCCGGCGCCAGTGAGACCTGGACGATGAAGGGCAAGACGAAGCTCGAGGAGACGACCGCCGCCAAGACCTGCGGCGCGGGAGCCGCTCCGGCGACGATCACGAACACGGCGAAGCTCCTTCCGGGCATCCACGATCCCAACCTCGCGAACCCGGATACGAACAACACCTCCATCGCCTCCGTGAACATCGCCTGCGATCCTGCCGAGTTCACCTTCGAGAAGACGGCGACGCCTTCCGACGATGATCTCGAGATCGGCGACACGATCACCTACACCTTCACGGTGACGAACACCAGCCAGTGGGTGACCCTCAAGGACTACACGATCAAGGATGAGCTCGAAGGCCTCTCCGAGATCACCTGCCCCGCCGACAAGACCCTCGCCCCCGGCGCATCGCAGAAGTGCACCGCGACCTACAAGGTGACGGAAGCCGATGCGAAGGCCGAGAAGGTCGTCAACAAGGCGACGGCGACCGTGGTCCCCAAGGGCAACGTCCCGGAGGACCCCCAGCCGAAGGACTCGGAAGTCACCACGCCGATCGACTACCGCGGCTCCGTCGTCGTCAAGTACAAGGACACCGAGGGCAATGAGATCAAGGCCCCGGTGACGGACGAGGACAAGGTCCTGGTCGGCACGCCTTACGACACGAGCGACGAGGGCGATAAGCCCACTGAGATCGTGACGGACGACGGTGCGAAGTACGTGCTCGTTCCCTCCAAGACTGAAGGCGCTGAGAAGGGCTCCGTCGTCAAGGGCGACACCGTCGTGACCTACGTGTACCAGAAGGTCGCGAACTGGGTTCCGATGATCCCGGGCAAGCCCCTGAACGAGGACCCCAGGCTGCCGTACCCCTTCGATCCGGAGAACCCGGATAAGCCGATCGTCCCCGGCGGCGACCAGGTGATCCCCTATGTTCCGGGCTTCACCCCGCATGATCCGGGCACGAATGAGCCGCTCAAGCCGGTCGACCCTGCTGATCCGCAGAAGGGCTACGTCCCGCCGACGCCCGACAAGCCCGGCAACGACACCTACATCCCGTACGTTCAGGACAAGCTCGGCTCGGTCGTCATCAACTACATCGACACCGCCGGCAACGTGATTCAGCCTCCGGTCACTGACGAGAACAGCGTCTCGGTCGGCACGAAGTACGACACCACGGACGAGGGCGATAAGCCCACTGAGATCACGACCGCCGACGGCACCAAGTACGTGCTCGTCCCCTCCAAGACCAACGGCGCTGAGACCGGCGAGGTCACCGAGGGCGTGACTTCCGTGACCTACGTGTACCAGAAGGTCGCGAACTGGATCCCGCAGATCCCGAACGTCCCGGAGACCGAGTACCCGAAGGTTCCGTACCCCTTCGATCCGGAGAACCCGGACAATCCGATCGTCCCCGGTCCGAATGATGTCATCCCCTTCATCCCGGACTTCGTCCCGGTCGATCCGAAGACCAACGAGCCCCTCAAGCCCGTGGACCCCGAGGATCCGATGAAGGGCTATGTCCCGCCGACGCCGGAGAACCCGGGCGTCGACACCCCGATCCCCTACGTCGCCCTGGGCTCGGTCGTCGTCAAGTACACGGATACTGAGGGCAATGAGATCAAGGCGCCGGTGACGGACGAGGACAAGGTCCCGGCCGGTACGAAGTACGACACGACGGACGAGGGCGATAAGCCCACGGAGATCGTGACGGAGGGCGGTACCAAGTACGTGCTCGTCCCCTCCAAGACCACGGGTACGGAGAACGGCGAGGTCGTCGCCGGCGAGACCGTCGTGACCTACGTGTACCAGAAGGTGGCGAACTGGATTCCGCAGATCCCGGGCGTTCCGGAGACGGAGTACCCGAAGCTGCCGTATCCCTTCGATCCGGAGAACCCGGATAAGCCGATCGTCCCCGGTGGCGACCAGGTGATCCCCTTCGTCCCCGGTTACACCCCCGTGGATCCGAAGACGAATGAGCCGCTCAAGCCGGTCGATCCGACTGATCCGAAGAAGGGCTACGTCCCGCCGACGCCGGAGAACCCGGGCGTCGACACCCCGATCCCCTACGTGTCGAACCCCGACACCCCCGGCGGGGATACCCCCGGTGGGAACACGCCCGGCAACGGTACTCCGGGGACTTCGACGCCGTCCTTGAAGGGCGCGCTCGCCAAGACCGGTTTCGCCGGGGCGGGTCTCGCCGCTGTGGCGGTCGCCTTCCTCGCCGCCGGTGCGGTGGCGCTCGGCGTGAGGCGTCGTCGCCGCTGAGTCGGTACTGACCGATAAGGTCCTGTGCTGCGGCCCCCGGGCATTACATT